>NZ_JBFTZS010000455.1:0-3591 GCF_056406675.1 Caulobacter sp. P1_B12_2
GCTTCAGCACGCCGGGATAGGCGATGTCCTGGGCGGCGGCGATCGGCGGGGTCGGCGGGGCCTGGACGGGCAGGCGCTCCTGGGCGAAGGCGCCGCTGAAGCTGAGCGAGAGAGCAAGGGCGGAGGCGGTAAAGAACAGCGTTTTCAAGAAACGACCCCAATGCGACGCGCGGGCATGCTCCCACGACGAAAGGCGGCATACTTCTCCTCTAAAGCGCGGCTTGTCGAGGTCATCGGTCGCGAAGAGACCTCGGTTGGTCGAGTTTTCAGGCCAAGCTTACCGGATGGGCGCCGCGTGTCCTTGCGTGACGCGCCCACGAAACCGCTATCTCTAAGAGAGAGGGTTTCTCTAAGCCGCTTCCGGCCAGCTCGCCTCAAGCGCCCGAACCGCCCGCAGCAGCCGTCCCGGCGAGATCGGCTTTTCAAGGCGGGCGTCGCCGCGCTCGTCTTCCTTCAGCAGGTGCTCGTCGCGGGCCGAGGCCAGCAGCACCGCGGTGCGCGCGCCCCGGCGACGGCGGGTGGCGCGGATCAGTTCCCCGCCGTTCATGCGCGGCATCGAGAAGTCGGTGATCAGCATGTCGGGATCGAAGGCGTCCATGGCCGCCAGGGCCTGTTCGCCGTCACGGCAGACCAGCACGTCGAACCCCGCCTCGGTGAGGGTGATCTCGTGGATGGTGGCCAGGAGGATGTCGTCCTCCGCGACTAGGATCTTGCGCAACGCTCGCCCCCGACGTGCTTACTTAACAACTGGTAAACACGACTAACCCGCCCCAGAGGCCCCGTCGCCGTGCGCTATCGTCGCAGCCGACAACCCAGAAGTCCTTTATTTCAAAGGAAAACTCAGGCGTGTGACCAGCGGCGCGCGGGAAGGCTTGCTTTTGCAACTCGTTCTCAAGTATGGGCATGAAGCTCAACCAAAGCCCTCACGCCCCGGGATTTCGTGAAGACCGCACCCGCCCAGCAAAGCCGCTCGTTCTGGCTCAAGCAGCTGCACCAGTGGCACTGGATCAGCGCCGCGCTGAGCCTGATCGGGATGCTGTTGTTCGCGATCACCGGCTTCACCCTGAACCATGCCGGCCAGATCGAGGCCACGCCCAAGGTCGTCGACCTTAAAGCCGCCCTGCCCGCCGACCTGCTGGCCGAATTGGCCAAGGGTCCGGTCGAGGGCAAGCGCCCGCTGCCGATCAAGGTCGAGGCCTGGCTGGACAAGGCCGTCGACGCCGACATCGCCCGTCGCCAGGGCGAGTGGTCGGAGCAGGAGATCTATGTCGCCCTGGCCCGCCCCGGCGGCGACGCCTGGATCAGCATCGACCGCAGGACCGGCGCCGTCGAGCACGAGAAGACCACGCGCGGCGCGATCAGCCTGCTCAACGACCTGCACAAGGGCCGCAACGCCGGCAAGGCCTGGGGCTGGTTCATCGACGTCTTCGCCGGGGCCTGCGTGGTCTTCGCGGTCACCGGCCTGATCCTCCTGCAGTTCCACGCCCGGGCCCGTCCCCTGACCTGGCCCCTGGTGGCCGGCGGCCTGGTGATCCCATTGCTGCTCGTCATCCTTTTCGTCCACTTGTGAGGCGTCCCGTCATGAAGCGCTCCCTTTCCCTGCTGACCTTCTCGGCCCTCGGCGTCGGCGCCGCCTCGCCGGCCCTGGCGGCCGACCTCAACGTCACCGTCGAGATCCCGCGCCTGACCGTCGCCGAGTACCACAAGCCCTATGTCTCGATCTGGATCGAGAACCCGGCCGACGCCACCGCCGCCGGCACCCTGGCCGTCTGGTACGACAACGACGCCAGGGAAGACAAAGGCGTGAAGTGGCTCAAGGACATGCGCCAGTGGTGGCGCAAGGCCGGCCGGACCATGACCTTCCCCGCCGACGGCGTCAGCGGCGCCACCCGCGCGCCGGGTCCCCAGAAGCTGGTGTTCGCCGGGGCCAAGGGTCCGCTCAAGGATCTCAAGCCGGGCCAGTACACCCTGGTGGTCGAGGCCGCCCGCGAGGTGGGCGGCCAGGAAGCCGTGCGCGTGCCGTTCGTCTGGGGCAAGCCGGGCAAGCCCGTCACGGCCAAGGGCGAGGCCGAGGTCGGCGCCGTCACCGTCGCCGTCAAATAGACCCGACAGCCGCTCCAGCGCTCGCCGAGATGACCCGCGTCCTTGTCCCCCAGTTCGCCGAGCCGCCCGCCCGCCCGATCGGCGGCGCGGTGCTGGCTCTGGCCGGCCGGACGATGGGCACGACCTGGTCGGTCAAGCTGGTGGCCCCGCCGACCGCCAACGCCGACGCCCTGTCCGCCATGGTCCAGCGCGCGCTGGACGGCGTCGTACGGCAAATGAGCCCGTGGGAGCCGCTGTCGGATCTGTCCCGCTACAACCGCGTCGCGGCCGGAAGCTGGACCGCCCTGCCCCCGGCCTTCGCCCAGGTGCTGCGCGCCGCCCTGGAGGTCGCCGAAGCCACCGACGGCGYGTTCGATCCCACCCTCGGCGCCCTGGTCGATCTCTGGGGCTTCGGCCCCCGCCCCTTCTCCGGTTCGCCGCCGGACGCCCGGGACCTGGCCAGCCTCCGCGAGACCGCCGGCTGGCGCCGCCTGACGCTGGACGGCGACAGCCTGTTTCAGCCCGGCGGCCTGCGCCTGGACCTCAACGGCATCGCCAAGGGCTTCGCGGTCGACCAGGTCGCGACGGCGCTCGACCGGGCCGGCGCGCGCTCGTACCTCGTCGAGGTCGGGGGCGAACTGCGCGGAACCGGCGCCAAGCCCGACGGCTCGCCCTGGTGGGTCGAGCTGGAGCGGCCGCCCACGCCTCTTCGTCCAGTTGGAGACGGCCCTCGCACCCTGGTCGCCTTGCACGGCCTGTCGGTGGCGACGTCGGGCGACTATCGCCGGTTCTTCGAGCACGAGGGCCGCCGCTACGCCCACACCCTTGACCCGGCCACCGCCGCGCCGGTCGCCAACGCCACGGTCAGCGTCACGGTGCTGGCCGACAGCTGCATGCGCGCCGACGCCTACGCCACGGCCCTGACCGTGATGGCGCCCGAAGCGGCCCTGGCCTTCGCGACGGCGCACGGCCTGGCCGCGCTGATCCTGACGCACGGTCCGGCCGGCCTGGAAGAGCGCCTGTCGCCGGCCCTGTCGGCGATGCTCGACGCATGAGCCCATTCGACACCCTGACGCCCGAGCGCCTGGAGACCGCCGGGCTGGTGCTGAGCGGCTACATGCTGTTCTGCCTGGCCATCGCCGTGCGCGAGGCCCTGCGCCGCCGCGCCGCTCGCCGGGCGGCCCAGGCCCTGTCGGCGGGAGCCGGCGCGACGGTGCTGCTCGTCCACGCCAGCCAGACCGGCTTCGCCGAGGAACTGGCGATGGCCACCGCCAAGCTGCTGGGCGACGCGGGCTTGCGGGTGACCCTGAAGAGCCTGGCCGAGGTCAAAGCGCCGGACCTGAAGACCGCCGGCCGCGCCCTGTTCGTGGTCAGCACCACCGGCGAAGGCGACGCCCCCGACACCGCCCGCCGTTTCATTCGCGACGTCATGAGCGGCGAACCGAAACTGCACGACCTGAGCTATGGCGTGCTGGCCCTGRGCGACAGCGGGTACGCCCAGTTCTGCGC
>NZ_JBFTZS010000456.1:0-3589 GCF_056406675.1 Caulobacter sp. P1_B12_2
GTCCGGCAGGGCGCCGATGTCCTCGGCGGTGATCGAGTCGCCGATGATCTCGGAGCTCTGCTTGAGCTGCTGCGAGCTCTTCAGGCTTTGACGGATGCTGGTGACCACCACCTCGTCGACCGTCGCCGCCTCATCGGCCGGCTTGGTCTGGGCCAGAGCCGGGCCGGCGATCAGCACGGCGCCCAGCGCCAAGGCGGATACACCGTACTTGAGTTTTGAAATCGAAATTCTGCCCGCGCATGCGGGCGCACTTTGGACGTGGTCCATGCCGTTTACCTCCCCAGTTATTTTTCGTGGCAACGCGTTACCGCTACCATTGGTCAATTGAATCGACCATTATGGTCAGATCATAAGTCAAAGCCCGCAGCCGTCAAGGTACCGGTACCTCAGTGGACGAAAAGAAGTTGATCAGGACCAACTTTCTGTTTTGTCATAACAATTGGAGCGCGACCCACATCGCGATCCTGCCGATTCCGACACAGGCAACTGTCCTTCCGGCAACGAAAAGGTATGTCGTCTGACCAACGCGCCGACGGAGATCTACACTCCAGGGGCAAACAGAATGACCGCCCGTAGAAGGCGGAGTACGGTCGCAAGAGGGGGAACGCATGACGGACCAAGCCGTCCGCAACATTCTAATCGTCGGCGGAGGCACCGCCGGCTGGATGACGGCCGCGGCCCTGTCGGCCAAGCTGGCCGGCCTGCCGATCGCCGTCCGCCTGGTGGAATCCGCTGAGATCGGCACCGTCGGCGTCGGCGAGGCGACCGTGCCGCACATCCGCCATTTCAACACCGCCCTGGGCCTCGACGAGGCCGATTTCATGCGCAAGACCCAGGCGACCTATAAGCTGGGCATCGAGTTTCGCGGCTGGGGCAAGCCGGGCGACAGCTACATCCATCCGTTCGGGGCCTATGGCGCGGCGATCGGCGGGGTCGGCTTCCACCATCATTGGCTGCGGGCCCGTCAGGGCGGCGACCCGGCGCCGATCGAGGCCTATTCGTTGCCGATCATGGCCGCGCGAGCGGGCAGGTTCGCCCCGCCCTCCCCCGACCTGAGCTCAGTGGCCTCGACCTATAACTACGCCTACCAGTTCGACGCCGGGCTCTATGCGGCTTATCTGCGCGCCTATGCCGAGGCGCGCGGCGTGGTGCGCACCGAGGGCAAGGTCGCCGACGTCGCCCTGCGGGGCGAGGACGGCTTCATCGACGCGATCACCATGGAGAACGGCGAGCGCATCGAGGCCGACCTGTTCATCGACTGCTCCGGCTTTCGCGGCCYGCTGATCGAGCAGGCCCTAAAGACCGGCTACGAGGACTGGACTCGCTGGCTGCCCTGCGATCGCGCCGCCGCCGTGCCGTGCGACACGGTCGAGACCTCGACGCCCTATACACGCTGCACGGCCGACGCCGCCGGCTGGCGCTGGCGCATCCCGCTGCAGCATCGCGTCGGGAACGGCTACGTCTATTCCAGCAACCACATCAGCGACGATGACGCCGCCGCCGCCCTGCTGGCCGGCCTGGAAGGCAAGGCCCAGGCCGATCCGCGCTTCCTCCGGTTCGTCGCCGGCCGACGCAAGAAGCAATGGAGCAAGAACTGCGTCGCCATCGGCCTGGCGTCCGGCTTCCTGGAGCCGCTGGAAAGCACCAGCATCCACCTGATCCAGGTGGCGATCACCACCTTGCTGGAGCTGTTTCCCGATCGCGGGTGCGCCCAGGCTGACCAGGACGAGTACAACCGCGTCATGCACCTGGAGTTCGAGCGCATCCGCGACTTCCTGGTGCTGCACTATCACGCCAACCAGCGCGTCGGCTCGCCGTTCTGGGACGACCGCCGCAACCTGCCCATCCCCGACAGCCTGGCCTACAAGATGGACCTGTTCCGCGACCGCGGGGTGGTGGTGAAGTACAAGGACGGCTTCTTCCTCGAGCCCAGCTGGCTGGCGGTCTATCTGGGCCAGAACATCGTCCCGCGCGCCTACGACCCCGTCAGCGACAGCGTCCCCGACGCCGTCCTGGCCCAACGGCTCAAGGCCATCCGCGACTCCATCGCCACGGCCGCGCGGTCCATGCCGAGCCACGACGACTGGATCGCCCGCTTCTGCGCCGCGTCGCCGGCGGCGGCCGCCAAGGCGGTGACGGCATGAGCCGGTCGCCCTTGAACAGCGTCGCCGTCCTGGGCGGCGGCGTCGCCGGCTGGATGACCGCCTGCGCCCTGGCGCGGGTCCTGCCCGCCGACCGCGCGATCCGGGTGATCGAGACCGCCGGCTCCGCGCCCGGCGGCGCCCTGTCCACCCTGCCCGCCCTGCGCGGCTTCCATGCCCTGCTGGGCCTGGACGAGGCCGCCCTGATGCGGGCCGCGCGCGGCACGTTCAAGCTGGGGTCGCGATACAGCGACTGGGCCGATAGCGACCATGTCGAGGGCTTCAGCGACACCGGCGCCAGTCTCGACGGCGTGGCCTTTCACCATCACTGGCTGCGGGCCCGCCAAAGCGGCGAGGTCGGCCGGTACGAGGACTACAGCCTGGCCGCCGTGGCCGGGCGACTGGGCCGGTTCGCGCCGCCCAGCCAGGATCCCCGTTCGGTGCTGTCGACCTTGTCATACGGTCTGCATCTGGACGCCGCCGCCTATGTCGAGGCGCTGCGATCCTCGGCCACCCGCGTGGCGGCGCGCGCCGGCGAGATCGCCGACGTGCTGCTGGCGTCGGACGGCCGGATCGCCGCCGTGGTCCTGGCCGACGGCGAGCGGATCGCCGCCGACCTGTTCATCGACGCGACGCCGGACGGCCGCCTGGTCGGCGCGACGCCCGACGCCGCCTGGATCGACGGCTCGGGCGCCCTGCCCTGCGATCGCCTCGCCCTGCGGGAAGTCGCCCCCCGAGCCAACCCGACACCCCTGACCGAGTTCGAGGCCATAGCCGAAGGCTGGCTGCGGCGCGTTCCCCTCAGGGGCGGCGACGCGGTGACCCTGGCCTATGAGAGTGCTCGGACATCCGACGACGAGGCGCGCGAAATCCTGGGCGGCGACGCGACCATCCTGTCCCTGCGCAACGGTCGTCGCCAGCGGGTCTGGTCGGGCAACTGCCTGGCCATCGGCCCGGCGGCGAGCCAGCTGGAGCCGCTGAACGGCGACGACGCCCAGGCGATCCAGAGCGGCGTCGGCCGGCTGATGGCCCTGCTGCCGACCGCCGACGCCTCGCTCCTGGCCGCCCTGGAGTACAACCGCCTGATGGCCGAGGAGTACGAGCGCGCCCGCGACATCGCCGCGTTCCGCTACGCCGCCGCGACGCGAACCGACCCGCTGTGGGTCGATGCCCGGCGCGCGCCGCCCTCGGCGGCCCTGGCCTACAAGCAGGCTCAGTTCGAAAGCCGCGGCCGCGTGGTGCTGTATGACGAGGAGACCTTCGTGGAAAGTGCCTGGGTCGGGGCGTTCCTCGGTCACGGGATCACCCCGCGACGTCACGACCGCCTGGCCGACCGCTTGCCCGCCGACCAGGCCGAGGCGATCCTGGCCCGACTGCGCGGCGTGGTCCGCCAGGCGGCCCAGGCCATGCCGCTCCACGCCGACGCCCTGAAGGACCGCCCATGACGC
>NZ_JBFTZS010000457.1:0-3583 GCF_056406675.1 Caulobacter sp. P1_B12_2
CGCGGCGACCGACGCCCTGCTGGCCAAGACCCCGCGCGTCGACGGGGCCGGCGGCCAGCTCTACATGAAGCCCGACACGGCTCGCGTCTTCGACGCGGCCGAGACCGGGGCGAAGAAGGCCGGCGACGCCTTCGTCACCACCGAGCGCCTGCTGATCGCCATCGCCAAGGAAGGCGGCGACGCGGCCAAGATCCTGAAAGAGGCCGGGGCCACGGCCCAGGGCCTGGAAACCGCCGCCGCCGCCGTCCGCAAGGGCCGCACCGCCGACAGCGCCTCGACCGAGGACGGCTATGACGCGCTGAAGCGCTACGCCCGCGATCTGACCCAGGCGGCCCGCGACGGCAAGATCGACCCGGTGATCGGCCGCGACGAGGAAATCCGCCGCACGATCCAGGTGCTGTCGCGCCGCACCAAGAACAATCCCGTGCTGATCGGCGAGCCCGGCGTGGGCAAGACCGCCATCGTCGAAGGCCTGGCCCAGCGCATCGTCGAGGGCGACGTGCCGGAAAGCCTGAAGGACAAGAAGCTGCTGTCGCTGGACATGGGCAGCCTGATCGCCGGCGCGAAGTATCGCGGCGAGTTCGAGGAGCGGCTGAAGGCCGTGCTCGGCGAGGTCACGGCCGCCGAGGGCTCGATCATCCTGTTCATCGACGAGATGCACACCCTGGTCGGGGCCGGCAAGGGCGACGGGGCGATGGACGCCTCCAACCTGCTCAAGCCCGCCCTGGCGCGCGGCGAGCTGCACTGCGTGGGCGCCACCACGCTGGACGAGTACCGCAAGCACGTCGAGAAGGACGCGGCCCTGGCTCGCCGGTTCCAGCCGGTGTTCGTCGGCGAGCCCACGGTCGAAGACACGGTCTCGATCCTGCGCGGTCTGAAAGAGAAGTACGAGGTTCACCACGGCGTGCGGATCTCGGACTCCGCCCTGGTCGCCGCGGCCACGCTCAGCAACCGCTACATCGCCGACCGCTTCCTGCCCGACAAGGCCATCGACCTGATGGACGAGGCGGCCAGCCGGGTGCGGATGGCGATCGACTCCAAGCCTGAAGAACTGGACGAGATCGACCGCCGCCTGGTGCAGCTGAAGATCGAGCGCGAGGCCTTGTCCAAGGAGACCGACGCGGCCTCCCGGCAGCGCCTGGAAAACCTTGAAGTCGAAGTGGACGATCTGCAGTTCCGTTCCGACGAGATGACCGCGCGCTGGAAGGCCGAGAAGGACAAGGTCGGCGGCGCCGCCCAGGCCCGCGAGGCCCTGGACCGTCTGCGCGCCGACCTGGCCGCCGCCCAACGGGCTGGTGACTTCGCCCGCGCGGGTCAGCTGCAGTACGGCGAGATCCCGGCCCTGGAACGTCGCCTGGCCGAGGCCGAAGCGGGCGAAAGCGGCGTGGGCGCCCAGAAGGCCCTGACGCCGGAAGTCGTCGACGCCGAGCAGATCGCCGCCGTGGTCAGCCGCTGGACCGGGGTGCCGGTCGAGAAGATGCTGGAAGGCGAGCGCGAGAAGCTGCTGAAGATGGAGGACGCCCTGCGCGGCCGCGTCGTCGGCCAGGACGAGGCGCTGGAGGCGGTGTCCGACGCGGTGCGCCGCGCGCGGGCCGGCCTGCACGACCCGTCCAAGCCGATTGGCAGCTTCCTCTTCCTGGGCCCGACGGGCGTGGGCAAGACCGAGCTGACCAAGAGCCTGGCCGAGTTCATGTTCGCCGACGAGCATGCGATCACCCGCATGGACATGTCGGAATACATGGAGAAGCACTCGGTCAGCCGCCTGATCGGCGCGCCGCCCGGCTATGTCGGCTACGACGAGGGCGGGGCGCTGACCGAGGCCGTGCGCCGGCGGCCGTACCAGGTGGTGCTGTTCGACGAAGTCGAGAAGGCCCACCCGGACGTCTTCAACGTGCTGCTCCAGGTGCTGGACGACGGTCGCCTGACCGACGGCCAGGGCCGGACGGTCGACTTCCGGAACACCCTGATCATCATGACCTCCAACCTCGGTTCGGAGTTTCTGGCCAACCAGGAAGACGGCGCTGACGTGGAGGAGGTGCGGCCTCTGGTGATGAACACGGTGCGCGGCCACTTCCGCCCCGAGTTCCTCAACCGGATCGACGAGATCATCCTGTTCAAGCGCCTGTCGCGTTCGAACATGGGCGACATCGTCCGCATTCAGCTGCAGCGGGTGGACAAGATGCTGGCCGAGCGCCGCATGACCCTGGCGCTGGACGCCGAGGCCCTGCAGTGGCTGGCCGACAAGGGCTATGATCCGGTCTATGGCGCGCGCCCGCTCAAGCGGGTGATCCAGAAGGACCTGATCGACCCGATCGCCAAGAAGCTGCTGGCCGGCGAGCTGGAAGATGGCGGCGTGATCGCCGTCGGCGCCGGTTCGGACGGCCTGGCGATTCACAAGGCGACGTTGCAGTAAGTCTCGTCTTCAGCCGAATCCCATGCGGGCGCGTCCGATGGACGCGCCCGTTTTTCTGTCTGGCGGAGACCGAAAAACGGGTTCAGGATGACCTCTCCGCCTTCATATATCGCAAATATTTCTCGGGAACCTTTGACCGTGTTCCGCGTACGCGCGCGTTACTTAAAAGCGGCGCAGAGATTTGCGGAACAGTGGCCAAGTCTGTCCAGAACAGGCCCAGAATTCGCCTCTTTCAAATGTCGGTTTTCGACTGTCGAAGCGCCGCTGATGGACTGTCGAACGGTCCAGCTTGGTGCTCGGTGTTGAAACAACGGTGGAAGGGTGTGTCCGATGATTAGCCTGAATTACAAGATGATGATGGTGAGTGCTCTGGTGGCCGGCGGGTTGTCGGTCAGCGGTTGCGCGACCAAGGGCTTCGTCAACGAACAGGTCGGGGCGGTGAATACGCGGGTCGACAGCACGGATTCGAAACTCGCCGAGGTCGACCGCACCAGCCAGGAAGCGCTGAAGCGCGCGACCGACGCCGGCAAGCTGGCCGAGGGCAAGTTCCTGTATTCGGTGGTGCTGAGCGACGACTCGGTGAAGTTCCCGCTGAACCGCTATGAACTGTCGCCGGAAGCCGAGCAGCGTCTGGCCGACTTCGCCTCGAAGCTGAAGGGCGACAACAAGAACGTCTATCTGGAAATCCAGGGCTTCACCGACGCCACGGGTGATCCGAAGTACAACGAGGGCCTGGCCGGCGAGCGGGCCGAGACCGTGCGCAAGTTCCTCAGCAAGCAGGGCGTGCCGCTGAACCGCATGGCCACGATCTCGTACGGCGAGGACGATCCGGTGGCCCCGAATGACAACCCCGACGGCCGCGCCCAGAACCGCCGCGTGGTGATCCAGGTCCTGGCCTAGCACGATGTTTGGGGACAGGCGCACGCGCCTGTCCCGGTCCGTGCCGGGCTAGCCTTCAGCCCAAGGCCGCCGGCCGCAGCAGGTCCTCCAGCCCGATCCGGCGATACATCTCGGCCCGCACGCGGTCGGCGACGCCGTTGACGATCTCGGCGCCGTCTTCCGACGGATCGATGTGGACCCGGAACGGGCGCTTGCCGAACGGGGTGTCGACCACGGTGGCGATGGCCTTGGCCACGTCGCCGGCGTCGGCGTCGGCCGGCTCCAGGGCGG
>NZ_JBFTZS010000458.1:0-3574 GCF_056406675.1 Caulobacter sp. P1_B12_2
TGCTGAAATAGGTCGGCCAGTATTCCTCGCCCACGGCCTCGAACATCTCGATCGAGGCAACGCTGTCGAACTGGCCCTGGACGTCGCGATAGTCGATCAGCCGGATGTCGGCCTTCTCGGCCAGGCCTTGGTCGAACAGGCGCTGGCGGGCGAAGTCGTGCTGGGCCTGGGAGATGGTGACCCCGGTCACCTTGGCGCCGACCTCCTTGGCCGCGAACTCGGCGAAGCCGCCCCAGCCGCAGCCGATCTCCAGCACGTGCTGGCCGGGCTTGAGGTCGATCGACCGCGCCAGGGCCGCGTACTTGGCCCGCTGGGCCTGGTCCAGCGGCTGGGCCGGGGCTTCGTACAGGGCCGACGAATAGGTCATGCTGGGATCGAGCCAGCGGGAATAGAAGGCGTTGCCCAAGTCGTAGTGGGCGTGGATGTTCCGCTTGGAGCCCGCGCGATCGTTGCGGTGGAACAGGTGGTAGACGCTGTTGACCGCCTGCATCAGCGGATTGCCGCGGACCAGGGCGGTCAGCCGGTCGAAGTTGCGCGAGAAGGCCTCCAACACCGCCGACAGGTCGGGCGTGTCCCACTCGCCGGCCATGTAGCCCTCGGCGAAGCCGATGTCGCCCGAGGCCAGGGCCCGGCGGATGAAGCGGTAGTCGTGGATGCGGATCACCGCCTCGGGGCCGGGCGTCTTGCCGACGATGCGCAGCGGCTTGCCCGACGGCAGGACGAAGGTCAGGTTTCCCACCGCCCAGTTCTCCACGGCGACGCGGAGGGCGGTGCGGAAGGCGGCCGGAGCGCGCCGCAGTTCCGGGTCGCGGGCCGTGGCCAGCCACGTCGCAGGCAGGAGATCGGTCATCGACGGTCCCATCCCAAACTTGAGACCGAAATTAAGAACTCTCGAAACCGACCTGTAAATGGGGTTACTACCTGGCCGCGTAGGGGAGCTAGTTTCCCTTGAGGCTCCGATAGGCCTCAAGCGCGCGCTCGCGCGCCGCCGCATGCCCCACGATCGGTTCCCCGTACAGGCGTCTGGCCTCGCCGAGCTGTTGCGGTGACGCTTTCCACGGCTCGTGGATCAGGGCGTCGGGCAGGCTTCTCAACTCAGGAACCCAGCGCCGCACATAGACGCCGGCCGGGTCGAACTTCTGGCCCTGGGCGATCGGGTTGAAGATCCGGAAATAGGGCGCGGCGTCGGCGCCGCTGCCGGCCACCCACTGCCAATTGCCGGTGTTGTTGGCCAGGTCCGCGTCGACCAGCGTATCCCAGAACCAGGCTTCGCCCTGGCGCCAGTCGATCAGCAGGTGCTTGATCAGAAACGAGGCGACGATCATCCGCACGCGGTTGTGCATGAAGCCGGTGGCCCACASCTCGCGCATCCCGGCGTCGACGATCGGGTAGCCGGTCTCGCCCCGGCTCCAGGCCTCGAAGGCGGCGTCGTCGCGCACCCAGGGAAAGCCGTCGAACTCGGGACGGAAGCTGGCTTTCGGCAGGTCGGGCCAGTGGAACAGGATCGAATGGTTGAACTCCCGCCAGCCGATCTCGGACAGGAACTTCTCGACCTGGCCGGCGGGGGCGTCGCCGGCCTCGGCGGCGGTGCGGGCCGCGACCCAGACCTGGCGCGGGCCGATCTCGCCGAAATGCAGGTGCGGCGACAGGCGCGAGGTGGCCTCGACGCCGGGCAGGTCGCGCTGGCGGTCATAGTCCCCGACGGAACCGGACAGGAAGTCGTCCAGCCGCTCGGCCGCCCCGGCCTCGCCGGGCGTCCAGAGGTCGAAGCCCTTGGACCAATCCGGCTTGGCCGGATGCAGGCCCCAGCTCTCCAGCGCCTCGCTGCGCGGCCAGTGTTCGGGCGCGGCCAGGACCTTGGGCGCGGGCTCGACATGGACGTGATGCAGCTGGTCTCGCGCCGCGCGCCAATAGGGAGTGAAGACCTTGTAGGGCTGGCCCGAGCCGTTCTTCACGGTCCAGGGCTCGTTCAGCAGTCCGGCGTTGAAGCTTTCGCAGGCCACACCCTCGTCCTTCAGCCAGGCCTTGATCGCGCCGTCGCGGTCGATCGACGCGGCGTCGTACAGCCGGTTCCAGACCACGGCGGCGGGCTTGGCGTGGGCAAGGAGGTCGGCCAGCACCTCGCGCGCCGGTCCACGCCGCAGGATYAGCCGCGAGCCGATCGCCTGCAGGGAGGCGGCGAGGGCGGTCAGCGACTTGCCCAGCCACCAGAGCGACGCCCCGCCCATCGGCCGCACGCCGGGCGTTTCGTCGAGGATGTATAGCGGGATCACTGGCCGGCCGGTGGCGGCAGCCGCGGCCAGGGCGGGATTGTCGGCCAGGCGCAGGTCGTTGCGCAGCCAGACGATGACAGGGCCGTCCCGATCGATCCGCACGTGCACCCGCCTCTCCGAAGCCGCCTGAAACGACGGCCTTGCGGGGAAGTTCCTAGCCGAGTTCGGCAAAACGCGAACCCTTGCACACAGGGGAGAGGGTTTCATCGATAGGCCGGTGTGGCATAAGCCTTTCCATGTCCAGACGCGTCATCCTCGTCACCGGCGGCGCCGGGTTCATCGGTTCCAACATCGTGGCCAAGCTGTGCGAGGACGACAGCCTCGACGTGGTGGTCTGCGACTGGCTGGGCGAGGCCGCCGAGAACAAGTGGAAGAACCTCTCAAAGGCGCCGATCGCCGACTTCGTGCCGCCCGAGGACCTGTTCGAGTGGTTGGCCGAGCGCGGCGACGAGGTCGAGCTGGTCATCCACATGGGCGCGATCTCGTCGACCACCGAGCCCGACGCCGACCTGATCGTGCAGTCCAACTTCGTGCTCTCGCGCGACCTGTGGCGGTGGTGCGCCCATCACAAGCGCCGCCTGATCTACGCCTCCTCGGCGGCCACCTACGGCGACGGCCTGCAAGGCTTCGACGGCAAGGACGACCTGGAGAGCCTCAAGGCCCTGAGGCCGCTGAACGCCTATGGCTGGTCCAAGGCGTTGTTCGACATCTACGCCGTCCGCGAGGCGGCCCGAGGCCACGCGCCGACCCAGTGGGTGGGGTTGAAGTTCTTCAACGTCTACGGCCCCAACGAGGACCACAAGGGCGGCATGAAGTCGGTGGTCTGCCAGATCTGGCCCAAGGTGGCGGCCGGCGAGGGCGTGCGCCTGTTCAAGTCCCACCACCCCGACTACGAGGACGGCGGCCAGCTGCGCGACTTCGTCTATGTGCGCGACGTGGCCGACGTGGTCGCCTGGCTGGCCAAGAGCCCGTACGTCAACGGCGTCTACAACCTGGGCTCGGGCAAGGCCCGCTCGTTCAWGGCCCTGGCCGAGGCGACCTTCCGCGCCGTCGGCCGCGAGCCCGACATCGACTATTTCGACATGCCCGACGTGCTGCGCGGCAAGTACCAGTACTTCACGCAAGCCGACATGAGCCGCCTGCGCGCCGCCGGCTACAACGCGCCGATGACCTCGCTGGAGGACGGCGTCGAGGACTATTTGGCCGGGTTCCTGAACACGGACGATCCGTACCGCTGAGGCGCTCTGCGTCCTTCGAGGCTCGCCTGCGGCTCGCACCTCAGGATGAGGACCGTTGGATTG
>NZ_JBFTZS010000459.1:0-3572 GCF_056406675.1 Caulobacter sp. P1_B12_2
GTCGTGTAGCAGCCGTAGCCCTGCACAGCCGTCCACGCGACGTCCAGCCGCACCAGCGTCCCGGCGCGAATGGCTTCCTGGACAAAGAAGGATGGGGTGATCAGTACCGCATGCCCCGCCAGTACGAGCGGCATGAGGGCGTCGAAGTCGTTGGCCGTGTAGGCGTCCAGACCGCCCGAATCCGCCGCCTGCCCCAGGAACGTCGAGGCCTTATAGGCCGGAGAGCTCGGCCCCGCACAGGGGAACTCCGCGAGGCGCTCGATAGAGATGGAGCGCTCGGTCGCGAGCGGATGGGTGGGGGACGCGACGAACACCACCTCGGCCTGCATCGTTTCGACATAGGCCAGGGCGCTATTGGACGCGTCGGTGGGGCAAAGCACCAGGTCAAGCTCGCGCGTCTGAACCAGCGGAAGCAGGCGGTTGCCGGCGCCGAGTTCGATCTGCAGGCGCAGATGGGGGTGGGTCTCGACGATCTTCAGCAGCAGCCGGGGCAGCAGCGTATCCTTCAGCAGGGTTCCCACCCCGATCCGAACGGCGCCCGCGTCGCCCCCGGCGACCAGGGCGGCGTCGCGCGCCAGGTTCCGGGTCGCGGCCATCACCCGCTCGGCGCGATCGGCGATCATCTCGCCCATCGGCGTGAGCTCCGAACCCGTCGAGGTGCGTGTGAAGATGGTCAGGCGCAGCTCGTTCTCGAGCTTGGCCACGCTCTTCGAAAGCGCCGGCTGCGCCATGTTCAACGCCTCGGCCGCTCTGGCGAAGCTGCCGTGATCGCGAATGGCGAGAATCTGCCGGAGGTGGCGGATGTCCATGTGTACAGCTAAGGCCAATCTGGGGGATAGTCATGCTCTTCGGAGCACTCGACTGCGACAAGGGCGGTAATGATCGCAATCCCGGACGACGTGCAGCAGATCAGCCCCGATTGGTTACGCGCGTCGGTTCAGCCGCCCGATGTCGCGACCTTCTCGAACTTGGCTTCCATCAGAGCCGAACGCCTGGGCGAGGGCGTCGGCATGGCGACCGACCTCCATCGGCTTCACCTCGGCTACACAACGGGCGCGACGTCAGGCCCAGCGACACTCGTCGCGAAGATGCCCTCCAAGGTCCCCGAAGTCCTGCAGATCGCCCGTGCCTGGGGCCTCTACGAGCGCGAGGTGACGTTCTACCGCGACATCTCCTCAGTCGTCGGCCTACGCGTTCCGAAAGCGTACGTGACGCAATTTGATCCGGAGACCCACCGCTTCGCATTGGTCATGGAAGACCTTTCGCCGGCCGCCGACGGCGACCAGATTACCGGCCTGTCCCATGAGCGCGCCCGGCTAGCCCTGGACGCGCTAGCCGATTTGCACGCCCGATGGTGGAACCGGCCCGAGCTGGCGGCCCTGGAAGCTTCCATCCAACCGTTCGGCGAAGGCCCTTGGGCGGGGACCGGCCCCCGACTCGCCGCCGCTTGGCCTGCCTTCAAGCCATTCCTCGCCGGTCGGGCGTCGCCGACCCTGATCCGTGTCGGCGAGCGGATGGCCCCGAACATCGAGCGCTTGATGATCGATGTCGCCAAGCCTCCGCGAACGCTCTGCCACGGCGATTTCCGCGCCGATAACCTGATGTTCGCTGACAGCCCCGACGGTGCGACTCTTGCGACGATCGACTGGCAAGTCGCCCTCCAGGCTCGCGGGGCCGTCGACGTCAGCCAGTTGCTCTCAATCAGCGTCACCACGGACCTGCGTCGCGCTCACGAGCCGGCCCTGCTGCGCGGATACTACGACAGGTTCCTAGCCGGCGGCGTGGAGGACTATGGCTACGACGCGTTCTTCGAAGACTATCGCCGGGGGCTCCTTGTCGTTTTCTTCTATGTGATCCAGTCGGGCAGCGCGAATGACCTGACCCACCATCGGGCCGAGGCCCTGTTCGACAGCGCGGTCCGGCGGCTGGACGCCGTGGTTCAGGACCACGGTCTGGAGGCGCTCGTCGACTAACGACCGGCCCGCCCCATTTCCTAGGTTTCGTCGAACCGGCCGCTGACCGCGCCCCATTCATCGCGAAGCTGACAGCCGATCACGCGGGCCTGCTCACTTATCTCTCGAACGATGGGGGAATGGCTGGCGCCGCGCGTGGTCACGACGTGGTACTTCTGATCGTACCGCTGCTCCAAATCCAACACCACGACCTCGCCGGTCTGCAGATAGGGTCGCACGACGAACGACGGCGCGAAGAGAGCAAGGTCCCCGCGCATGACCAGGGGCAGGAGCAAGTCGTAGTGGCTGGCCGTGTAGATTCCGAGGTTTTCGTTTTCGAACCCCAGGTTCTTGGCGTTGCTGGAATTTGGCGATAGCGCGCCGCCGCACTTGAATTCCGCCAGGCGTTCGATGGAGATGCCCCGTTCCTTCGCCAGCGGATGCGAAGGGCTGGCCACGAACACGGAGGCCGCTTCAAGGACGGCTTCGGAGACATAAGCCGTCTCCGACGGGTCCGGCGGCTGAGCGACAAACACGACGTCCAACTCGCGCGCTTCGAGTTGCGGCAGCAGACGGGCCGCGGGGGCGACCTCGGCGTGGATCCTGAGATTGGGATGTCGGCTGACGACCCATTCCAGCAGCGGCGTCGCGAACGCGGTCCAGATCGACGACGAGAATCCGATCCGCACGATCCCCGTCTCGCCACCCGCCAGCAGAGCGGCGTCACGCGCCAGATTCCGGGTTTCGGCAATCACCGCGTCGGCCCTGTCTACGATCAGCTCGCCGATCGGAGTCAGATTGGTCCCTTTGGCCGTGCGGTCGAAAAGCTTGAGCTTCAAGCTGTCCTCGAGACGGGCGACGCTCTTCGACAGGTTGGGCTGGGACACGCCCATCGCCTTGGCCGCCTTGGCGAAGCTGCCGTACTTGCGAATGGCGATCACCTGCTTCAGGTGTCGGATGTCCATAGCCCACGCCCCGCTGGCCTTTGGCAGTCCGTCGCCGCCACTGGCGTTCGCGGATGATATACGGATTTTCCCGCACGACACGGGTCCGCAGTCCACCCTTCGCCGCCGATCTATAGGTCTGCATAGCAGGCTGGGTGGCGCCAATAGCAGACATTGTCATGGCTCCAGGTTGCGGACGTTCAGCTCCAGGCCCTGACGGCGACAAACGTCCCAGGTCGGACATTGTACTGTCGTTGGCCTGACGGCACGACGCGCCGACGACTGTATCGGCGCTCACCCTTAGCTGACGTGACGCTGACGACGTTCGCTCGGCTTCTGTCAGGGACCTGGAGCCAATCTCTGAGCATCTTCCGCAGAGAAAGGTATCCTACAATGTCTTCCAATAACTCGATCCGCACCCGGGCCATGCTGGGCGCCGGCATGGCGGCTCTCCTGTTGACCGGCGCGGCCGCCGTCGCCCAGCCCCGAGCACAGACCGCCAAGGCCAGCTTCGCGCGCGCCGCCGAACGCGTGGAGGCGCAAGGCTTCACCATCCTGGAAATGGATCGCGACCAGAAGGGCTTTGACGTAGAGGCCCTGGCCTCCGACGGCCGCCGCATGGAGCTCGATGTCGCCGCTGACGGCGCGATCCTTCGCCAGCGGCTCGACCACTGAC
>NZ_JBFTZS010000460.1:0-3563 GCF_056406675.1 Caulobacter sp. P1_B12_2
CGACAGCACAGCGATCGGCTGGCCCGGCAGCACCTCGGCGGCCACGTCGCTCATCAGCTTCAGCGTGCCCTGCTCGACGCCCTTTGAGCACAGCACCACGGGCACGCCCGGCTTCAGGTGCGGCTTCAGGGCGGCGAGGGCCGAGCGCAGATGCTGGGCGGGCGGCACGGCCAGGATCAGGTCGCAGGCGGCCAGCGCGGCCATGTCGGCCGAAGCGGTGATCGCGTCCTCCAACTTCACCCCGGCCAGGAACATCGTGTTCTCGCGGTCGGCGGCGATCGAGGCGACCACTTCGGGCTCGCGGGCCTGAAGGGTGACCTGAAGGCCGGCCCRGGCCGCGACCTGGGCCAGGGCCGTGCCCCAGGCTCCGGCGCCGATGACGCCCGCGTGCTTGAAGGTCATGCCTTGGCTCCCTTGCGACCGAAACTGTTGCTCGGATTGGATAACGCGGCGGCCTCGTCCAACGGCCAACGCGGACGCGCCACGGCGTCCAGATCGTCGGAAATCCCGATCGCCAGCCGCTCGGCCCCGGCCAGCGCGATCATGGCGGCGTTGTCGGTGCAATAGGCCAGGGGCGGGGCGTCGAAACTGAAACCGTTGTCGGCGCAGTTCTTGCGCAACGCCTCCTTCACCGCGCCGTTGGCCGCGACGCCGCCGGCCACGACGAAGCGCAGGGCCTGGCCCGGATGGCCGGCGGCGTAGAGCTTCATGGCCCGGTCTGTGCGCTCCGACAGCTGGCGGGCGATGGCGAACTGCACGGCGGCGGCCAGGTCGGCGCGCGATTGTTCGTCGGTCACTTTTTCGGCCAGTCGCGCGGCGGCGGTCTTCAGGCCAGAGAACGAGAAGTCGCAATCCTTGCGGCCCAGCAGGGCGCGGGGCAGGTCGAACTTGCTCGGGTCGCCGCTGGCCGCCAGCTTTTCCAGGGCCGGACCGCCCGGATAGGGCAGGCCCAGGCTCTTGGCGATCTTGTCGAAGGCCTCGCCGGCCGCGTCGTCGATGGTGGTGCCCAGGCGGGTGCAGGCCCCGACCCCGGCCACTTCCAGCAGCTGGCAGTGTCCGCCGGAGACCAGCAGCAGCAGGAACGGATAGTMGATCGACGCTCCCAGCCGGGCCGAGACCGCGTKGCCTTCCAGGTGGTTGACCGCCACGAGCGGCAAGTCGCGGGCCAGGGCCACGGCCTTGCCGAACGCCAGGCCGACCATCACCCCGCCCACCAGGCCGGGTCCGGCGGTGGCCGCCACGCCGTCCAGGGCGTCGAACCCGATGCCCGCCGCGCGCATCGCCTCGGCGACGACGCTGTCGATGGCTTCCACGTGGGCGCGGGCGGCGATCTCGGGCACCACCCCGCCGAACGGGGCGTGCTGCTCGAACTGGGTGCCGACGATCGACGACAGCACCTCGACGCGGCCGTCCGCGTTCCGGCGCACGACGGACGCGGCGGTCTCGTCGCAGCTGGTCTCCAGACCAAGGATGGTCAGGACGGCTTTGGCCGGGCCTGAGTTCGTAAGGGTCGTCATGCGGTTGCGGGGTTCCCGCCGCTCCTGTAGCAGCGAAGGCTTGTGATCTCGCTCTGCAGGTAACGTTCCGACAGTGTCCCGGCAACCCATCCGCATCGGCGCGCGCGGCTCCAAGCTGTCGCTGGCCCAGTCCGGCCTGATGCAGGCCCGCATCGCGGCCGCCCTCGGCTGGGGCGGCGGCCCAAGTGGCGAGGGGGGCATCGACGCCTTCGCCCAGCTGATCCCGATCGTCACCAGCGGCGACCGCATCCAGGATCGCCGGCTGATGGAGATCGGCGGGAAGGGCCTGTTCACCAAGGAGATCGAGGAAGCCCTGCTGGACGGCCGCATCGACTGCGCGATCCATTCTCTGAAGGACATGCCCGCCCAACTTCCCCCGGGTCTGGTCTTAGCCGCCGTGCCCGAGCGCGAGGATCCGCGCGACGCCTTCATCAGCCATGTCGCCGAGCGGCTGGAGGATCTGCCCAAGGGCGCGCGCCTGGGCACCGCCTCGCTGCGGCGCCAGGCCCAGGCCCTGCACGTGCGGCCCGACCTGGACGTCGTCATGCTGCGCGGCAATGTCGACACCCGCTTGGCCAAGCTGGAGCGCGGCGAAGCCGACGCCATCCTGCTGGCCCAGTCGGGCCTGAACCGCCTGAACCTGGGCCACCTGACGCGCAGCTGGCTCGACCCCCTGGCCGCCCCGCCCGCGCCGGGCCAGGGCGCCCTGGTCATCGAGACCCGCGCCGAGGATGTCGACCTGCCCTGGCTGCAGGCCGTGCGCTGCCAGGTCACCACCCTGGCGGTCGCCGCCGAACGCGGCGCGCTCTACGCCCTGGAAGGTTCGTGCCGCACGGCGGTCGGCGCCTATGCCCGGCTGGACGGCCTGAGCCTGAGCCTGATCGTCGAGGCCCTGACCCCCGACGGCGTCCAGCGCTTCCGGCGCGAGGGTTCGGTCACGCTCTCCAACATCGACGCCGCCGACGAGGCTCGGGCCCTGGGCTTGGAGCTGGGCGCGGSCGTCCGCGTCGAGGGCGGTCCCGCCCTCATTCTGACCGAGTAGGCCGATGGTGGCGGCCGCGCCGCGGATCTGGATCACCCGGGCCTCGCCGGGCGCCGAGGAGACCGCCGCCCGCCTGTCAGCCATGGGGCTGCCGCCGTTGGTGGATCCGCTGCTGGCGGTGGTCCTCCTGTCGCCGGCGATCGCGCTGGACGGCGTCGCCGCCCTGGCCTTCACCAGCGTCAACGGTGTGGAGGCCTTCGCCCGCCTTTGCGCCGACAGAAGCCGCCCGGTCTTCGCGGTGGGAGAGCGCACCGCACGGGCCGCGCGCGAAGCCGGCTTCGCCGAAGTCATGTCCGCCGACGGCGATGTCGGCGCTCTGGCGGCCCTGATCGTGGGGCAGGCGGTTCGGATCGACGGCGCCGTGCTGCATCCCAGCGCTCAGGAGCCCGCCGGCGACCTGGTCTCGCCCCTGGTCGCGGCCGGCCTGACCGCCCGCCGCGTGGCGGTCTATGAAACGGTCGAGCGCGACCCCGAACCCGCCACCCTGGCTCAGCTGGGAACGATGGCCGCGGTTTTGCTCTATTCGCCGCGCGCGGCGGGCAAGCTGGCGCGGGTGCTGAAGGCCCGTCCCGCGCCCAGCCTGCGGGCCTTGTGCCTGTCGCCGTCCGTGGCCGCAGCGCTCGGGACGGCGGAGCAGGACGGCCGGCTGGCGTCCGTGGTCTCCGCGCCGCACCCGACCGAAACCGCGCTGCTCGACCTCCTTACGCTCTAGCTCAACGATTGCGCGGCGCGGCGGCGTGGGGCACGAATGGCGCATGACGCTCGCTCCCGATCCCGTTGAATCAGACGCTCCGCGCGACCCGGCGCTGTATGGCCGCCGTCGCCTCCTGGGACCGGGCTTCTGGGCGCTGATCGCCTTTGGGATCCTCTGCGTGGCGGCCGGCGCGGCCCTGGCGCGATTCGGGCCGACCTGGTTCTCGGGCGCCAAGACGCCGCCCCCCGTCCAGCAACCCGCCGGAAGCGCAGCGCCGAGCTCGCAGACCGGATCCGGTCAGCCGCTCTAC
>NZ_JBFTZS010000461.1:0-3563 GCF_056406675.1 Caulobacter sp. P1_B12_2
CTGCGGCGCATCACCATCCAGAACATCGTCAGCCATGGCGCCACGCCGCAGCCGTCGATCATCGCGGGCGTGGCCGGCCACCCCGTCGAGGACGTCAAGATCAGCGACGTCTACTTCCATTCGCAGGGCGGCGGTTCGGCCGAGCTGGCCGGGCGCCAGCCGCCGGAGGCCGACAAGGCCTATCCGGACCCGGACATGTTCGGCGACCTGCCCGCCACCGGCTTCTTCATCCGCCACGCCCGCAACATCGAGATGAGCAACATCGAGATCGTGACCGAGGCGCCGGACGCCCGTCCCGCCTTCTGGATGCGGGACGTCCAGGACATCGACCTCTTCCGACTCCGCCTGCCCAAGGCCCCCTCCAGCTTCGCGCTGGATCAGGTCACGGGCTTCCGGACGTTCGGCAGCCGCTGGCTCGAGGACCGTCGCTTCGACGGAACGGTCAGCCAGACTTTCTAACGCACCACGCGCAACGAGCGGCCAAAGAGCCGCCTCAGGAGGGACCAACATGAACACCAAACATTACTTCGGCGCGGCTTCGCCCGCCGCACTGGCCGCGGCTTTGCTGCTTGTGCCAGCGCTGGCACAAGCCCAAGCGGCGGCCGTTGCCTCGCCCAATAGCGACGTTTCGACGGTCGAGACCGTGGTCGTAACGGGCTCGCGGCTAGCCTCGCGCGGCTTCAGCGCCCCGACTCCGGTGGCGGTCGTCAACGCCGAGGAATTCAAGCTGTCCGGCACGGTCAACGCCGAGGCGCTGCTCGGAACCTCGCCCCAGTTCGTCGGCTCGCAGAACAGCGGCCAGACGGCCAACACCGTCCCCGGCGGCACCGCCACGCTGAACCTGCGCGGCTTCGGCGCCCAGCGGAACCTGGTGCTGGTCAACGGCCGGCGCTTCGCCATCGCCGGCGCCGACCAGACCACCGACATCAACACGATCCCCGTCTCGCTGATCAAGCAGACCGAGGTGGTGACCGGCGGCTCCTCGGCGGTCTACGGCTCGGACGCCATCACCGGCGTCGTCAACTTCATCATGCGCGACGACTTCGAAGGGGTGGAGATCAACGGCCAGACCAACTGGGACAGCCACACCACCACCCCCACCTACAATCTGGACCTGACGGTCGGCGGCAACTTCGCCGAGGGCCGCGGCAACGCGGTCATCTCGGTCAACTATCTGGATCGCGGCGCCATCTCGCGCGGGATGCGCGGGCACTGGACCTATGACTCGCTGTCCGACGGCTGCGTGACCTCGGCCTCGTTCAGCAAGAGCAAGGCCGGCGTGCCCCTGGCCGTTCCGGGCGGCTCGACCTGCCTGGCGGCCGGCGGCCGCATGGGCCTGATCGCGGGCGGCAGCGGCGACATCCCCAACGGCCGCTTCACCGGCGTACCGAGCGTCGGCGGCGCGGGCTCGACCCCGGGCCTGGACGCGGCGCTGATCGCCGCCGGCCTGGGTTCGATGGGCTCGCGCGGCTTCACCTTCGACAACGCCGGCACGGCCGCCCGTCCCGCCCTCACGCCGCAGGACGACTTCAACCTCGGCCCGGACAACTACCTGATCATCCCGCAGAAGCGCTGGATGATGAACGCCTTCAGCCACTACGACTTCAACAGCAAGGTCACCGGCTATCTCGAAGGCCACTTCAGCAACAACGTCGTCGACATGCAGCTGGCGCCGACCAACATCAACGGCCCGTTCCTGCTCAACACCAACAACCCCTATCTCTCGTCCTCGATGCAGGAAGTCCTGCGGCAGATGGACCTGAAGGAGACGGGGACCACGACGGTGACCACCGGCACCGCGTCGCGGACCACCGTCGCCGGCGACGGCCTGGCCGTGATCAATGTCGGGCGTCGTCTTCGCGAGATCGGCCTGCGTCGCAACAACGCCGAACGCAACGTCTGGCGCGTGGCGGCGGGCCTGCGCGGCGATCTGGGCAGCGTCTCGGACAACTTCCTGCGCAACCTCAGCTACGACGCCTACTACACCTACGCCCGCACCTCCGAGACGGACCACCAGGAAGGCAACGCCTCGCGCAGCCGCTTCCAGGCGGCCCTGCTCTCGGTCGGCGGCGCGCCGCCGGTGCTCAACGTGTTCGGCCAGAACATCTCGGCGGCCGGGGTCAGCGCGATCTCGATCGCGGCCACCAACATCACCGAGGCCGAACAGCAGGTCGCGGCCGCCAGCCTGGCGGGCGAGCTGTTCAGCCTGCCGGCCGGCCCGGTCGACTTCTCGGCCGGCACGGAGTGGCGCTATAACTCGGCCCGCTACACCCCCGACGAGTTCCTGCGCTCGGGCGACGTGGTCGGCTTCAACCCCGGCCTGCCGACCGGCGGCAGCACGATCGTCAAGGAGATCTACGGCGAAGCCCGCGTGCCGATCCTGGCCGACCTGCCGTTCGTCAAGAACCTCAGCGCCAACGGCGCCTTCCGCTACTCGGACTACAATCTGAAGGGCGTCGGCGGCGTCTGGACCTATTCGGTCGGCGGCGCCTGGGCGGTGACCTCGGACATCAATTTCCGCGGCCAGTTCCAGCACGCCATCCGCGCGCCGAACGTGGGTGAACTGTATGGCGGCCTGGCTCAGAGCTTCGACGCAGCGACCGACCCGTGCTCGAGCCGCGCCCCCGTCGCTCAGCAGACCGCCGCGGTCCGAGCCGTCTGCGTCGCCACCGGCGTCCCGACCGCCGCGGTCTTCACCCCCGGCGTGCAGTCCAACACGATCATCGGCAACCTGACGGGCGGCAACCCGAACGTCGGCATCGAGAAGTCCGACACCTACACGTTCGGCGCCGTCATCACGCCCCGGGCCATCCCGGGCCTGGCGGTCAGCGTCGACTATTTCAACATCGACCTGGACGGCGCGATCTCGGCGCTGGGCGGCGGTCTGAACAACACGCTGAACCTCTGCTACAACATCGTCCAGAACGCCCAGAGCGAGTTCTGCCAGGCGATCAAGCGCAACCCGGTCACCGGCGAGATCGCGCCGCCCTATTACGCGACGATCACCAACGCCAACACCGGCGGCCTGAAGACGGCCGGCGTCGACTTCGTGGCCAACTACCGGTTCAGCGCCGACTTCGGCATTCCCGGCCTCAGCCAGGACAGCCGCTTCGAGATCGGCACGGAATGGACCTGGACGGACGAGTTCACCTCGACGCCCGTCCAGGCCTTCCCGAACATCAAGAACTACTGCGCAGGGGCCTATGGCCCGACCTGCGGCCAGCCGATCCCCGAATGGAAGGGCGGCTCGCGGGTGACCTGGCGGACCGGACCGCTGACCCTCAGCCTGCGGCACCGCTATATCGGCGAGGTCACGTCCGACAAGTACCTCCTGCCCAAACGCGCGGGCGGGACCGTTCCGGACCTGGCCACCCTGACCAACCCGAAGCTGCCGGCCCAGAACTACTTCGACGCGTCGTTCGCCTACGACATCCTCGAAGACGTCCAGGTGTACGGCGGCGTCAACAACATCGCCGACCGGGATCCTCCGGTTCTGGGCAGCTCGTCGCCGTCGGCCAACACCTACGCGGCCACCTACGACGTCCTGGGGACCACCTTCTTCC
>NZ_JBFTZS010000462.1:0-3550 GCF_056406675.1 Caulobacter sp. P1_B12_2
GCCGAGAGCACGGCGCGAGAACGGTCGAAGGACATACAGAAACCCCAGGAGCGACAGGGCGTCGCAGGCCTTCAGCCTTGACGACGCCCTGGTGGTAACCAACATGAGAATGAACGTTCATTCTCAACGGGGCTGGACATAGGTCCGAGGTTGTCGCAAGTCAACCTCGGGGGTTCCGTCCAGCTTGACGTGACGGAAATTTAATTGGGAAGCGAAGCTTTCGATGGGTGATGACGCCAACACGACATGCCGGCCGACGCCTGAGGCGCGGCGGCAGCAGATCCTGGACGCCGCGTGCGACTGCGTGCGGCAAGCGGGGTTCCATGGCGCCAGCATGGCCGAGATCGCCAAGGCCGCCGGCCTCAGCGTGGGCCAGATCTACCGCTATTTCGAGAACAAGGAGGCGATCATCGCCGCCATCGTCGCCCAGGACCTGGCCGAGATGCGCGAGAAGTTCGCCGAGATGGAAAGCCGCCCGGGCGACCTGGTCGACGCCATGACCGAGCACCTGCCCGACGCCGTCGACAAGTGTTTCGACCTGGGCCGCGCGGCCCTGACCCTGGAAGTCCTGGCAGAGGCCAGCCGCAATCCGAAGGTCGCCGCCATCCTGCAGGCCGCCGACGCCCAGGAGCGGGTCTACGCCCAGGCCATGCTCGACCGCAGCCGCAAGCCCGAATGGAGCGACRCCGAGTTCCAGGCGCGTTGCGAAGCCGTGGGCCTGCTGTTCGACGGCATGATCATCCGCGCCGTCAATCACCCGGACACCGACCGCGCGCCTCTGGCTCGCGTGCTCAGCGCGACGATCCGTCAACTGCTGAGTTGAGGCCGCGTAGGGGCTCAAGAACCGTCTCCTGGGGGCGGGATCGGGCGACATCGCGATGGACAGCAGCACCGCGTGTTCCCTAACGTCAAGTCACGACGAGAAAAACGCCGGCTCGATGTCGGATCTTGGCGCCCTCCTGCGTCCTTCGTGGGATCGCGCGCCTCGGTTCTGACCGGGAACGGCGCGGCCGGCCGCTAGCGAGCCGTCAACACAACAGGGAAGACGCCATGATCCATTCGACCGTTCGTCCGCACGCCCGTCACGCCGCCGCCTGGCTGGCCGTCAGCGCGCTGGCCCTGACCCTGGCGGCCTGTTCGCCGCCGGCCGCCAAGAAGGCCGAGGCGCCCGCCGCCGCGCCCTCGGCCGCCGCGCCCGCGGACAAGTTCGTGCTGCCGCAGGTTCCGGCCGGCGACTACACGCTGGACAAGTCCCACGCGAGCCTGTCGTTCAAGGTCAATCACCTGGGCTTCTCGCACTACACCGCGCGGTTCACCGACTTCGACGCCAAGCTGAAGTTCGACCCGGCCAATCCCTCGACCTCCAGTGTCGAGGCGACCATCGATCCCAAGTCGCTGACCCTGCCCGCCCCGCCGGCCGGCTTCAAGGACGAGCTGACCGGCAAGGCCTGGCTGGACGCGGGCCAGTATCCGGCCATCACCTTCCGCTCGACAAAGGTTGAAGTGAGCGGCGCCAACACCGCCAAGATCACCGGCGACTTCACCCTGCACGGCGTGACCAAGCCGGTGGTGCTCGACGCGACGTTCAACGGCGGCTACGCCGGCCACCCGATGGATCCGCACGCCCGCATCGGCTTCTCGGCCCACGGCGTGTTCAAGCGCTCGGAGTTCGGCATCGGCTTCGGCGTTCCGGCCCCGGGCACCACCATGGGCGTCAGCGACGAGGTCGACGTGAACATCGAGGCCGAGTTCAGCGGGCCGGCCTTGCCGACGGCGGCTCCGGCGGCGGCGGCCGCCCAGTAGCCGAACGCCCCCTCCGTCACGCTGCGTATTCGCAGCGCGCCACCTCCCCCGCTACGCGGGTGAGGAGGATGCGGCGCCCACCTTCTCCTCCCCCGTGGAACGGGGGAGGTGGCGCGTCGTTAGCAGCGACGTGACGGAGGGGGCGTCCTACTGAACAAGGTTCCGCGCCAGCGCCGGAACCACCTTCACCAACTCTTCGGCGATGATCTCCGAACAGACCTCCGCTCCCGCCGGGCCCAGGTGGGTGTAGTCGAACGTCTGGTTCAGTTGGCCGGTCTTCGGCGGCGTGGCGGGGGCCGGCGTCGGCGGGTCCATCGGCACGGGCGCGGCGCCCGGGATCGGCGGCTCGTAGAACTTGACCCCCACGGTCGTGCCGCCGGCGATCGCCTTGGCCAGGGCGGGCGAGGGCGGGATCTCGGCCCAGGCGGCCGACTTCAGCGGGCCCAGCGCCTGAGCGGCCTCGGCGCTGCGGACATTCAGGTCGACCAGCGGCGTCCCGGTCTCGGCGGCGACGGCGCGGACCGCGTCCGCCCATGGGACAAGGTCGTCGATCAGCTTGCCGGCCTTGAACTGCCGGCGCGACAGCGGCGTGACCAGCACCGGATGGGCGCCCGCCGCGCGGACCTCCTCGACATAGCGCTTCAGATTGGCCGGGAACTCGGTTTTCAGGTCCGTCATCCGTTCGGCGCGGCCATAGGCGTCGTTGTGGCCGAACTGGATCAGCACATAGGTGTCGGCGAAGGGGCCGCCCTTCATCTCGCCCAGGGCCAGGGTCCAGGAGCCTTCGCTGCGGTAGGACTTGGTGCTGCGCCCGCCGCGGCCCAGGTTCACGCAGGCCACGTTCGAGGTGGTCCGCGTCGCGCAGAACGCCCCGCCCCAGCCGCTGTTCACGGCGGTGGTGGAGTCGCCGACCAGCACGATCTTGGTCGCCTTGAACGGCGGCGGATCGGCGGGGGCTTGGGCGAGGGCGGGCGTCGCGAACAGGGCGGCGGCGAGGAGGAGGGGCGCAAGCTTCATTATCGAATTCATCCTCACAAACGTCTGTCATCCCGGACAAGGCCCGCAGGGCCGCAGATCCGGGACCGCCGGAAGCGCCGAGTTCACGCGTCGGTCCCGGATCTTCGCGCTTCGCGCTCGTCCGGGATGACAACTGTGCTTCTAAGCCAGCGCCCGGTACTTGAAGTTCCTGAACCGCGCCGAGCCCTTGCCGGCGGCGTACAGCCCCGGCTTCAGCATCAGGAAACCGCCGCGCACATTGTGGTGGTAGCCCGAGACTTCCATGCCCCGGTCGAACCGCTTCCAGGTCGCCCCGCCGTCACCGCTGGTGTGGAAGGCCACGATGTGGCGGTCGTTGCGCAGCCGCATCAGCATCTTCGACCCATGGGGGTTCGAGGGGCGTCCGCGCTCGATGCCGTACTGGTGGGTGACGAAGTTCTTCGCGTCGAAGCCCAGGCCGCAATAGAGCTGGCGGTCGTAGAACAGGATCAGGCCGGCGCGGGTGTCGGGATCGATCTCGATCTCGCACTCGATCTCGTAGGCCTGGTCGCCGTTGACGAAGATCAGCGGCGCGCCCGTGCTGGGAGCCTCGCCGGCGCCCTTCAGGGTCATCACCCCGCCGGCCCGCGACAGGCGGTCGTGCTCGCCCGGCTTGGGGTCGAAGAAGTTCCACTGCACGCCGTACTTGTCGGTCGAGAAGTCGTCCGACAGGGCCATGCCGTGGGGGACGGTCTTGCCGCCCCCCTTTGTC
>NZ_JBFTZS010000463.1:0-4561 GCF_056406675.1 Caulobacter sp. P1_B12_2
GCCCTGGGTGTTGGCGGCGATGATCCCCGTGCCGCGCGGGCCGAACAGCCACTTGTGGCAGCCGGCCATGAAGATGTCGCAGCCCAGGCTGGGCAAGTCAGCGTCCTGGTTGCCGAAGCCGTGCACGCCGTCGACGGCCAGGATGATCCGCTCGGGCTCCTGGCGCGTGGCGTTCACCTGGGCCAGGGCGGCAGAGATGGCGGGCAGCGGCAGTTTCAGGCCGGTGCTGGAATGCACCCAGGTCAGGGCGAAAGCCCGTGTGCGCGGGGTGACGGCCGCCATGAGCCGGGCGACCATGCCGGCCTCGGACACCGTTTCGATGCTGTCGAACAAGTCGATGCGGCGCACGACCGAGCCGTTGCGTAGGGCGGCGCGGCGCAGGCTTTCGTGGGTGATGTAATAGTCCTGGTTGGTGGTGACGATCTCGTCGCCATAGGACAGCTTCAGCCCGCCATAGACCAGGGCCGCGCCCAGGGTGGTGCTGTCGGTCAGGGCCACCTGATCGCCCGGAACGCCCATATACCGGCCGGCGGCGGCGCGGCTGTAGCCCTGCAGGCGGCGGTTGTTGTCGTCGAGATAGGTCACTGGCCGCCAGTCCAGCTCGCGGCGAAACTGGTCGATCGCCTTGCGCACGGGCAGCGGGTGGGTGGCGATCAGCATGGCGCTCATATTGACCTCGTCCGGCGCGGTCTGGAACTGAGCCTTGACGGCGGCCCAGTCGACCGGCGGCAGCGGCGCGCCCGGCGTGGCGGACGCAACCGGCTGCGGGCCGGGCTTGGGGTAGGAACTCGGGGCCGCGGGCTTGGGGTAGGACGGCGGCGGCGCGGGCTTTGGAGACGAGGCTGGGGAGGTGGGCTGATAGGAGCCCGGCGGTATCTTGGGCGCCATGGTTGGGGGAGAGGCGGCCTGTCGCGCCAGGGCGGACCCCGCGGCCATCGCCAAGCCGGATCCCAAGAGGAAGTCCCTGCGGCCTACGCTCATCACATCGTCCCAGCCTGCCTGCTGAAACAACGCCGTGTGGAGGACAAGCGTTCAGAAGGGCGAAGGATTGGCTCCGTCCTCGATCATGGCTGTCATCCGGACAAGCCCGCCCTCAGGCGCACTCGTCCAGCACCGGCTCCACGGTCGTCTCATCCGGGGCGGGGAAGGGGATCTTGAAGGTGAAGGCTTCTGGCCTCGGGCCGTTTGCCTCGAGTTGGACCAGTTTGGCCTTGGCCTCGTCGATGGTCGGGCGGTGGCCGACGGGGACCCACCACAGCACCATGTAGAGGTCCATGTGCGGGTGATCGATCGGCGCGCGCAGGCGGGCGATATTGACCTGGGCCAGTTCGAACTTCTCGCTCATGGGATCCCTCCGCCGGTTTCATCGAACATGGGGCGGCGAAGCCTGGAGGAAAGGTCCGGACAAAGAAAAAGCGCCGCTCCGGAGGAGGGCGCTTGATCCTTGGGCGAACCCGCGAGGGATCGTCAGGCGATCTCGACGCGGTAGCTTTCGATGACCGTGTTGGCCAGCAGCTTGTCGCACATGGCCTTGACCTCGGTCTCGGCCTTGGCGGCGTCGGCCTGGGTCAGGTCGAACTCGATKGTGCGGCCCACCCGCACGCCCGACACGTCAGCCCAGCCCAGGCCATGCAGGGCGGCTTCGACGGCCTTGCCCTGGACGTCGAGGACCCCGGGCTTGAGGAACACTTGAACCTTGGCTTTCATGGTCACTCGCTTAGGCCACGCCGCCTTGGATGACGGTGGGCATTTCCTTCATGATGCCGAGGCGGCGGGCCACCTCGGTGTAGCTCTCGATGACATTGCCCAGGTCGCGGCGGAACCGGTCCTTGTCCATCTTCTCGTTGGTGGCGGTGTCCCACAGGCGGCAGCTGTCGGGGCTGATCTCGTCGGCCAGGATCACGCGGCTGAAGTCGCCTTCGTAGATGCGGCCGAACTCGATCTTGAAGTCCACCAGGGTGATGCCGACGGCGCTGAACAGGCCGCTCATGTAGTCGTTCACCCGCAGGGCGGTGGCCATCATGTCGTCGATCTCCTGGGTGGCGGCCCAGTTGAACGCGGTGATGTGCTCCTCGGAGACCATCGGGTCGCCCAGCTTGTCGTCCTTGTAGTAGAATTCGATGATCGAGCGCGGCAGCGGGGTGCCCTCGGTCAGGCCCAGGCGCGTGGCGATCGAGCCGGCGGCGATGTTGCGCACCACCACCTCGAGCGGGATGATCTCGACTTCCTTGATCAGTTGCTCGCGCAGGCTCAGACGACGAATGAAGTGGTTCTGGACGCCGATCGCGTTCAGGCGAGTCATCATGTACTCGCTGATGCGGTTGTTGATCACGCCCTTGCCTTCGAGGACGGCCTTCTTCTGGGCGTTGAAGGCGGTGGCGTCGTCCTTGAAGTACTGGATCAGGGTGCCCGGTTCGGGGCCCTCGTACAGAATCTTGGCCTTGCCTTCGTAGATCTTCTTGCGGCGGGTGGTCATGGCTCTCGTCGAGGCCCTTCTGGTTGCGAGCGCGCCCGTTCTGAAGAAACGAAAAGCGCGCGCGGCGGATAGCTGCGCGCGGCGTTCGACTCAAGGCCGCTCACGAAAAATGTCGTGTCGAAACTAGCCGAACGCGGCCCTTGGCGCAAACAGCCCTAGTCTGATTGGCAGGATTGTGAGCGGGATTGTGAGCGTATCTGGGGCGATGCGGCGTTGCTTACGATTGCCGGGCGGCTCGCCACGGGATATGCAGCCGGCTCAGAGACTATTGGGGCTTTCATGACCACCTTCGACGAACGCGAACAGGGTTTCGAACGCAAGTTCGCGCACGACCAGGATCAGGAATTCAAGGCGACCGCCCGTCGCAACCGCCTGCTGGGCGAATGGGCGGCCGGCCTGATGGGCCTGGCGACCGTCGAGGAATACGCCCGCGCGGTGGTGAAGTCCGATTTCGAGCAGCCCGGCGACGAGGACGTGCTGCGCAAGGTCGCCGGCGACCTCAAGGGCTCGGGCGTCAATGTCGGCGAGGGCGAGGTCCGCCGGAAGATGGACGAACTGCTGGCCCTGGCTCGCGGCCAAATCGCCGCCGGCGAATAGGATTTCGACCTTCAGATGCTGAAAGGGCCGCCCCTCGGGGCGGCCCTTTTGCTTTTATGCCTTTACCAGACCCGCGAGCGGGCTTCCGGGGGCAAGTAGTAGGTGTCGCCGGGTTTAACCCCAAAGGCCGCGTACCAGGCGTCGACATTGCGGGTCGGGCCCACCACGCGGAACGACGACGGGGCGTGCGGGTCGGACGCCATCTGCTGCTTCAGCGAGTCCGGGCGCGACTTGTCCTGCCAGGACTGGGCGAAGGCCAGGAACAGGCGCTGGTCGCCGGTCAGCCCGCCGATCACCGGCGCCGGCTTGCCGTCCAGCGAGGCGTGGTAGGCGTCCAGCGCCACCTGCAGGCCGGCTAGGTCGGCGATGTTCTCGCCCATGGTCAGCTTGCCGTTGATCTTGCTGCCGGGCACCGGCTCGTAGGTGTCGTACTGCTTGCCCAGCACGTCGGCCTGGGCGTCGAAGCGCTTGGCGTCCTCGGCGGTCCACCAGTCGCGCAGCTTGCCGGTGGCGTCGATCTTGCGGCCCTGGTCGTCGAAGCCGTGGCTGATCTCGTGGCCGATCACCGCGCCGATCGCGCCGTAGTTCACCGCCGGATCGGCGGCCGGGTCGAAATAGGGCGCCTGCAGGATGCCGGCCGGGAAGACGATCTTGTTCTCCAGCCCGCCGTTGTAGGCGTTCACGGTTTGCGGGGTCATGCCCCACTTGCCGTGGTCGACCGGCTTGCCCAGGTCGCTCAGCGTATAGGCCCATTCGAAGCGCCGGCTCGCCGCGACGTTGCCGTACAGGTCGTTGACGTCCAGCTTCAGGCCCGAATAGTCGCGCCACTTGTCGGGATAGCCGACCATCACCTGCATCTTGGAAAGCTTGGTCTGGGCCTCGGTCTTGGTCGCCGGGCTCATCCACGGCGCCTTCTGGATCCGCGCCGCCATGGCCGTCTTCAGGTTGGCGATCAGCTCGACCATCTGGGCCTTGGAGCTGGGCGGGAAGTACTTGGCGACATAGGTCTGGCCGACCACCTCGCCCAGGCTGCCGTCGACCAGTTGCACGCCGCGCTTCCAGCGGGGACGCAGGGCCGACTGGCCGGTCAGAGCCTTGACGTACTCGAAGCGGCTGTCGACGAAGCGCTTGGACAGGTAAGGCGAAGTCTCGGACACGATGTTGAAGGTCTGCCAGGCCTTGAGGGTCTCCAGCGGCGTCTCGTCATAGACCTTGGCGATGTCGCGCACGGCGGTCTTTTCGCCCAGCACCACCTTGGCCAGGCCGGGCATGCCGGCGGCGGCCAGGTAGCCCTCCCAAGGGAATGGCGCGTAGGTGTTCAGCTCGGCTGTGGTGACGGGGTTGTAGGTCTTGTCGATGTCGCGACGCTCGGCGACTTCCCAGCTGACCTTGGCGATCTTGGTCTCGAAGGCCAGCACGTCGGCGGCCGACTTGGCGGGGTCGGCATAGCCGGCCGCCTTCAGGGCCCGCTCGACGAAGGCGGTGTAG
>NZ_JBFTZS010000464.1:0-3531 GCF_056406675.1 Caulobacter sp. P1_B12_2
CGCTTCAGGTCGCGCCCCGTCGCGTCCACGGCGTCGTAGAAGGCCGCGTACCAGGCCAGGCTGGGCGTGCCCATCCGCAGGTCGGGATTGGCCAGTTGCCAGGCCTGCTGAACGCCGCCGCGGGCTCGGTCGTGGGTGAGTCTGGCGTCGAAGCCGTCCTGCCCCTCGCGTTTCCAGCCCGCTTGTCCGGGATAGCGCACGAAGCCCAGCTTCAGGCCCCGCGCCCAGCGGGCGATGCGGATCAATTCGCCCTTGGCCCTAGGGGGACCGGCGACGTCGAAATTGGGGGACGAGAGGATCACGGTGTCGGCCTGCAGCCCTTCCTCCAGAGCGCGCAGCGCGACCAAGCCGCCGTCGCCGGCGCCGAGGATCACGAACGGGTCGTGGCCGCCGACGCCGCCCTGCGGCGGGCGGATCACCGCCTTGACCATGGCCTTGGTCGCCGTGACGTCGGGGGCGAAGCTGGCGGCATGGCCCAGGTCGCGCCACGGCGTGGCCCGCTCCGACCCGCCCTGGCCCTGACGTTCCAGGATCCAGACGATGTAGTCCCGGTCGTTGAGGTCGCGGGCGGTCTCGAACCAGCCCTCGGCGGACTCGCCGTAAGCCGGCAGGATGAGGACCTGGCCTCTCGGCGCGCCGTGTGGTGCGGAGACGCCGTAGCGCTGCACCAGGTCATCGCCGACCTTCACATAGCCCCAGGCCCAGCCCGCCGGCGGGTGGAACCGGACATCCAGGGAAGGGGGCGTGCGGCTCTCGGCGAAAGGCGCACGGGCGCTGTCGTCGCCACAGGAGACGAGCGGCAAGGCCAGGAGGCAAGCCCAGGCTGCAACAGGGAGTCGGCGACGCATTCCTGGCACTCATTTCGCGCCTTTGCGCTTGATGCAAGAACACAAGCTTGATCTGGAGGCCAGGAAGGCCGATCTAGGCCTTTATGGTCACCCTGATCGACACGCTGAACCCCCGCGCTCCCGTGGATCGCGCTGTTCGCCACCCCGAAAAGCAGAACCGTCCTGATACGGCGGTGCTGCGCAAGCCCGATTGGCTGCGGGTTCGCGCCCCCGGCTCGGGCCAATACAACGAGACCAAAAGCATTGTGCGCGAGCACAAGCTGACCACGGTCTGCGAGGAAGCGGCCTGTCCGAACATCGGCGAGTGCTGGAGCCAGAAGCACGCGACCATGATGATCATGGGTGAGATCTGCACCCGGGCCTGCGCCTTCTGCAACGTCTCGACCGGCCTGCCCAACGCCCTGGACGCCGACGAGCCGCGCCGCGTGGCCGAGGCCGTCGCCAAGATGGGCCTCAAGCACGTGGTGATCACCTCGGTCGATCGTGACGATCTGGCCGACGGCGGCGCCCAGCACTTCGCCGAGGTGGTCCTGGCCATCCGCGCGGCGGCGCCGGGAACGACCATCGAGATCCTGACCCCCGACTTCCTGCGCAAGGATCGGGCCGAGAACGTGGTCATCGACGCCCGTCCGGACGTCTTCAACCACAATCTGGAAACCGTGCCGCGGCTCTATTTGAAGATCCGTCCCGGCGCCCGTTACTACAATTCCCTGCGCCTGCTGGAGCGGGTCAAGGAGCGCGACCCAACCCAGTTCACCAAGTCTGGCCTGATGGTCGGCCTGGGCGAAGCCAAGGAAGAGGTCATGCAGGTGATGGACGACATGCGCTCGGCCGGTGTCGACTTCATCACCATCGGCCAGTACCTGCAGCCGACCCGCAAACACGCGCCGATCGACCGCTTCGTGACCCCCGAGGAGTTCAAGGCCTATGAGGCGATCGCCCGGGCCAAGGGCTTCCTGATGGTCTCGGCCAGCCCGCTGACCCGCTCGTCGCATCACGCCGGCGAGGACTTCGCCAAGCTGCAGGCCGCGCGCCGGGCGCTGGACCTCAAGAGCGCCTAGGCTTGCATCGTCACGTCGTCACCCGGGTGCTGCCCTATGCGCCCGAGCAGCTGTTCACGCTGGTCGGGGATGTGGAGGCCTATCCGCAGTTCGTGCCGTGGATCACCGCCATGCGCACCTGGAACGGCCGCGCCGACGCCCAGGTCTCGACCGTGGACGCCGAGGCGCAGGTCGGGTTCTCGTTCCTGCGCGAGAAGTTCGCCACCCGGGTCCGGCGCGACGCGGCGGCTCTGAGCGTGGACGTCAGCCTGCTCTACGGGCCGTTCAAGCGGCTATCGAACCAGTGGCGCTTCACCCCGCATGAGTCTGGAACGACCGTGGAGTTCGTCATCGACTTCGCGTTCAAGTCCAAGATCCTCGACGCCATGTTGGCCGCCAACGTGGATCGGGCGGCCAACACGCTGATCGGCTGTTTCGAGGACCGCGCCCGGACGATCTACGGGGTGAAGTAAAGCCGGGGACACGCCGCGAGGGCATGTCCCCGTTTAGCGCCCCTTGAACGCCGCCGGGCGCTTCTGAAGGAACGCGCTGACGCCCTCGATGAAGTCGTCGGTCTTGCCGGCCGCCTTCTGGGCGTGGCGCTCGGCGTTGAGCTGGCCGACCCAGTCGGCGTCCAGGCTGTTCCAGACCAGCTTGCGGATCGTCGACAGGGCCGCGGGACCCGAGGCCAGTTCCCTGGCGATGGCCGTGGCGGTCGGCAGCAGCTCGGCGTCGGGCACGCAGCGATTGATCAGACCCCAGGACAGGGCGGTGGCGGCCGGAATCTTGTCGCCCAGCAGCATCATCTCCATGGCCCGCGCCTTGCCGACCAGGCGCGGCAGCAGGTAGGTCGAGCCGCCGTCCGGCACCAGGCCGATGCGGCGGAAGGCCTGCAGGAAATAGGCGCTCTCGGCGGYCACCACGATGTCGCCCAGCAGGGCGATCGAGCAGCCGACGCCGGCGGCCGGTCCGTTGATCGCGGTGACGATCGGCAGCGGGAAGTCGCGCAGCAGGCTGACTAGCGGGTTGTAGGTGCTTTCCAGGGCCGAGCCGGCGTCCGGCTTGCCGTCGACATCGGCCTCGCGGTTGGCTGGACCGCCGCCGCCCGAGAGGTTGGCGCCCGAGCAGAAGCCGCGGCCTTCGCCGGTCAGGATCACGGCGCGCGCCTCGACCTTGCCGGCAGCCACCGAGCCGAAGGCGTGGGCCAGTTCGCGGGCCATTTCCAGGCTGGCGGCGTTGAGGGTTGCGGGATCGGAGAGGGTGATGACGGCCAGGCCGTCGGCGGCCTCGAGCCGGATCTTCTCGTAGGTCATGGCGTCCTCCCAAGGCTTGTCGCTCTTGCCTGACTCTAGGCGCGACTAACCTTGGGGAAGACCAGAAAAATCTGAGACGCCCCGCTTGGGGCTCTCAAGGTCAGGCCGCGTTGGCGGAGTCCAGCTTGGTCTCGGCGGCGCTGACGCGGTTACGGCCGCCGCGCTTGGAGGTGTAGAGCGCCGCGTCGGCCCGTTCCATGACCGAATGGCCGGTCTCGCCCGGACGACGCTCGGCGAAGCCCGACGAGATGGTGATCGCGCCCAGGTCCTCGTTGGTCGAACGACGCTTGAGCATGCGCGAGGACACCTCGACGCGGATCTCTTCCAGGG
>NZ_JBFTZS010000465.1:0-3530 GCF_056406675.1 Caulobacter sp. P1_B12_2
CGACCAGGCCGAGCCAGACGGTGGGCACGCCCACGGCGACCGTCACCGCTTCAGAGGCGATCAGGCGCGCCAGGCTGGCGCCGTCGGCGTGCCGGCCGGGCAGGACCAGCTTGGCCCCGGCCGCGGGACCCGCGAACGGCAAGCCCCAGGCGTTGGCGTGGAACATCGGCACCACCACCAGCACGCTGTCGGCCGCCGAGATCGCCATCACGTCCACCTGCAGCAGACGAAGCGTATGCAGGAAGCTGGACCGGTGCGTGTAGGTGACCCCCTTGGGAGCCCCCGTGGTGCCGGAGGTGAAGCACAGCCCGCACGGTGCGGTCTCGTCGAAATCGCCCCAGACGACCTCGGCTGTCGCGCTATCTTGGGCTTCCGCGATCATCGGCTCCAGCGCTTGAGCGTTCGGCGCGTCCGCGGGCGCGTCGATGAGCAGAAGCCGCTCGACGCACAGCGCGTGTTCGGCGATCTGGCGGGCCAGGGGCGCGAGATCGGCGCTGACCACCAGGATGCGGGCCTGCGACTGCACCACCATCCGGGCCAGCTGGGCGGCGGTCAGGCGCGGGTTGAGCGTGTGGCACACCGCCCCCATGCCCATGACCGCATACCAGACCTCGACATGGGCCTGGGTGTTCCACGCCAGGGTCGCGACCCGCTCGCCCTTGACCACGCCGAAGCCGGCCATCACGGCCGAGACCCGCAAGGCGCGCGCGCGGAGGTCGGCGTAGCCGATCCGGTCGACCCGGCCGCCCTCGCCCGCTGTCACGACCTGGGCCCGAGGGCGCCATTTGGCCGCGTGATCCAGGAACTTGTCGAGCGTCAGGGCGAACGACTGCACGTCTCCGTCCGCCATCAGCATCGAGGATCTCCGGCCGGAAGCGGCGGGGCCACGACGCCGACGTTCCAGTTCCAGGGCACGCCGCCCTTGGCGCGGCGTCGGCAGACGACCTGTTCGTTCAGTTCGTACATGCCCGGCATCAGGTGCGCGCCGGGCCTGGGCTGGTCGGCGAAAGCCATGTAGGCGCGGTCTTCGCCATAGGGACGCCACCGCGGTTGGCCGGTCGCGCTGGGAACGCCGTCGCGGGCGAAGGCGGCCCAGTAGCCGGCCATCGCGTCCGACATCCCGGCCTCCTCCGGCGTCGCCGGAACCTTGGGCCAGGCCGGAGGCGTCCGGTCGGCCGTGCCGAAGACGTAGGGAATCTCGCTGGCGTGGAAGCCGTGCAGGCCGGCGCTGTCGGCGGCGGGATAGCCGTGGTCGAACAGGTAGAGGAAGCCGGATGCGCCCACCGCCGTCTGCTTGGCGACCAGCCGCTCGGCCGTCCAGCCGTAGAGCGCGTCGCGCGGCGCCGTCAGCATGGCCTCGGCCAGGTCGCTGGCGGGATGGAGCTTGAGATAGGCGTCGGCCAGATCGCCGTACTTCTCGCGGATGAGCACCTCGTAAGCGGGCGCGTCGGCGGGGGGCGGCGAGGCCAGGAAGCGCAGCGAACGGATCTCGCCGCTGTTGAAGCCGGCCAGGATCGGGACGCGGGCCTGTTCGCCCTGGTCGAACACATCGACCAGTTGGCGGGGCAGCACCTTGCCGTCGACCGTGCCGAACGGGGCGTAGCCCGCCTTGGCGGCCGCCTCGGTGATTTCGTTGGCGTTCATCGCCCGCAGGGCCGCGACGTCCTTGGCCCCCAGCTTGAACGCCACGTAGGTCCCGACCGTCTCGGCCGGATAGTCGCCGAACGTGTCGGCCCGCAGCTGCGGCGTCGAGATCATGTAGGCGCTCTGGGCGATCGCCTTGGCGAACAGCCCGCGCGCCTGGGGCGCGGCCATCAGGTACATGACGCTGAGCGCCCCGGCGGACTCGCCGGCGATGGTGACGTTGGAAGGATCGCCGCCGAACGCCGCGATATTGGCCTTCACCCAGCGCAGCGCGGCGATCTGGTCGAGCAGGCCGTAATTGCCCGACACCCCTTCGCGCGACTCCGCGCTGAGGCCCGGATGGGCCAGATAGCCCAACACGCCCAGACGATAGTTGATCGACACGACCACCACGCCCTGCCCGGCCAGCTTGGCGCCGTCGTACATCGCCTCGCTGCTCGAGCCGGTCACCAGCGCGCCGCCGTGGATCCACACCAGCACAGGGGCCTTGTCCGCCTTGGCCGGGGCCCAGACGTTCAGCGACAGGCAGTCCTCGCTCATCGCCGCCAGCTCGCTGGCATAGATGCTGCCGGGCCGCGACTTGGGCTGTACGCAGGCCGGGCCGAACTTGGCGGCGTCGCGCACGCCCTTCCAGGCGGGCATGTCGGCCGGGGGCCTCCATCGCCGCCAGCCTGTAGGCGGCAACGCATAGGGCAAGCCCTTGTAGACGCTCAGGTCGCCGACCGCTTCGCCTTGAGCGGCGCCGGCCGGCGCGTGGACGATGGGTCCGGGCTGAGCGAAGGCGGGCGCTGCCGCGCAGAGCGCGACGACGCAGGCCAGGGTTCGTGCAAGCAACTTCATCACGCGGCGACTCCGCTTCGGATCTCTTTCTTCAACGCCCGCGCCAGCGCCACGAACAGCGCCACGGCCACGAGGTAGAAGGGCACCAGGGAATAGAAGGCCAGCTGCAGCGAATTGTGCGGATGGCTGGCCCGGAAATGGTCGCTGACCGCGCCGACATAGGTCGGGCCGAGGCCAAGGCCGATCAGGTTCATGACCAGCAGCAGCAGCGCCCCCGAAAGCACGCGTTGGTGCGGGGCCACCTCTTCCTGGACCAGCGCGACGGCCGGGGAGAGATAGAAGTAGTTCAGGGCCGTCGGGATCGCGAGGAAGACCAGGGCCAGCGGCCAGGTCGGCGCCCAGACGAAGCCGACGAAAAACGGCGCCGCGATCGTCAGTCCCACGGCCGGGATCACGGCGTAGGCCAGTTTCGACGTGGGCACGAACCGATCGACCAGGCGGCCGGAGGTGTAGATGCCGGCGCTGATCGTGACGCCGATCAGCAGTGCGTAGTAGAGCGCCACCTGGCTCAGCGTCATGCCCTTCTCGCGCATCAGGAACAGCGTGGTGAAGTTGAGCACGGCGTAGGTGATGAACTGGGTCGCGCCGCAGGCCAGGGCCACCAGCAGCAGCACGGGCCGCGAAAAGAACATCCTGCAGGTCGTCCAGAAGCCGGCGGGCGCGACCTTGGCGGCGGAAATGTCTGTCGTCGGCGCGGCATCCAGCCCGCCGCGCTTCGGCTCGCGCACGAACAAGAACACGATCACGGCGGCCCCGATCCCCACCGCGCCGAGCGACAGGAAGGCGTCGCGCCAGCTATAGGCGGCCGCGATCGAGGCGCCGAAGGCCACGCCCAAGGCCTGGCCGATCGGCGGTCCCAGATTGAACAGCCCCAGGGCCGTGCCCCGTCGGCCGGGCGGAAACAGGTCGGAGATGATGGCGTAGGACGGCGGCACCCCGCCGGCCTCGCCGACTCCCACCGCCATGCGCGCGGCCACCAGCTGCGGATAGCTGGCGGACAGGCCGCAGGCGACGGTCGCCGCGCTCCACAAGGCGCAGGCGAAGGC
>NZ_JBFTZS010000466.1:0-3526 GCF_056406675.1 Caulobacter sp. P1_B12_2
GTGGGGAGGGTGGCGGCGAAGCCGACGGGTGGGGCTTGATGACTCAGCGGACCCCACCCACCAGCTTCGCTGGTCCCCCCTCCCCACAAGGGGGAGGGAAGAAAGTCAGTTCTAGTACAGCACCCCCAGCGCCTCGCGCTCGAAGTTCTTCAGCTCGTCATTTCGGCCGTCGCGGATCTTCACCACCCACTCCGGGTCCTGCAGCAGGGCGCGGCCCACGCCCACCAGGTCGAACTCGCCGCGGTCCAGGCGCTCCAGCAGGCCGTCGATCGAGGCAGGCTGACTGCCCTCGCCGCCGAACGCCGCGATGAACTCGCCCGACAGGCCCACCGAGCCGACCGTGATGGTCGGGGCGCCGGTCAGCTTCTTGGCCCAGCCGGCGAAGTTCAGGTCGGAGCCCTCGAATTCCGGCTCCCAGAAGCGGCGTTGCGAGCAGTGGAAGATGTCGGCGCCGGCGTCGGCCAGGGGCTGCAGCCAGGCTTCCAGCAGCTTCGGAGTTTCGGCGTTCTTGACCGCGTAGTCCTGCTGCTTCCACTGCGACAGGCGGATGATCACCGGATAGTCGGGACCGACGGCGGCGCGGACGGCCTTCAGGATCTCGGCGGCGAAGTTGGAGCGTTCGGCGATGGTCGGGCCGCCGAACGCGTCGTCGCGGACATTGGTGCCGTTCCAGAAAAACTGGTCGATCAGGTAGCCATGGGCGCCGTGCAGCTCGATGGCGTCGAAGCCCAGGGCCTTGGCGTTGGCGGCGGCGCTGGCGAAGGCGGCTATGGTGTCGGCCACGTCCGCGTCGGTCATCGGCTCGGTGAACGGATTACCGCCCGCCTTGGACAGGCCCGAGGGGCTGTCGATCTTGCCCAGCACGTCCTTTCCCCTGGCGGCGCCCACGTGCCACAGCTGCGGGGCGATCAGGCCGCCGGCGGCGTGGGTCTCGTCGACCACCTTCTTCCAGGCCGCCAGTTCCTTTTCGCCATGGAAGCGGGGGATGTTGGCGTCGTTCAGCGAGGCGTCGCGGGCGATGCCGGTGCCCTCGGTGATGATCAGGCCGACCTGGTTCTCGGCGCGGCGGCGGTAATAGGCGGCCACGTCGTCGGTGGCCACGCCGCCGGGCGAGAACGACCGGGTCATCGGAGCCATCACCACCCGGTTGGGCAGCTTCAGCGACTTGAATTCGAACGGCTTGAACAGGGCGTCGAGGGCCATGAGGCGGCTCCAAAGAAACAGTTGTTTGAAACCTTATGCAGTGGGTTTCGTTTCAAGACCACGCAGAAAAACTGAAACAGGCGTTGTGTCGCGTGGCGCTGCAGGACGCCCCCTCCGTCACGTCGCTTCGCGACGCGCCACCTCCCCCGTTTCACGGGTGAGGAGGAAACCGGTCCCCCCTCTCCTCACCCGCATCGCGGGGGAGGTGGCGCGATGCGAATACGCATCGTGACGGAGGGGGCGTCCCACGAAGCTAAAGCCCCAGCACCAGCTTGGTGATGATGTTCTTCTGGATCTCGCTGGAGCCCGCATAGATCGTGGTCTTGCGGTAGCTGAAATAGGCCGGAGCGGCCGGGCCTGCGTAGTCCGGCCCGGCGCGGCCGTCGTTGGTCGCCGACCAGGTGTCGCGCACGAACGGCGCGGCGTAGGTTCCGACCGCCTCCAGGGCCAGGGCGGTGATCGCCTGCTGAGTTTCAGAGCCGGCCAGCTTCAGCATCGACGAGGCCGGTCCCACCGCCTTGCCCGCCCCGCGCCCGGAGAAGATCCGCAGCTCGGTGGCGTTCAGCGACTCCACGGCGATCTCCAGCTCGGCGATCTTGCGACGGAAATCCGGATCCTCGATCAGCGCCCCGCCGTCGTCGGACCGCTCGAGCGCGGCGATCTTCTTGACCTTGCGCAGCATGTGCATCAGGCCGGGCGCATAGGCGTTGCCGCGCTCGAACTCCAGCAGGTACTTGGCGTAGGTCCAGCCCTTGTTCTCCTCGCCGACCCGGTTGGCGATCGGCACGCGGACATTGTCGAAGAAGACCTGGTTGATCTCCTGCTCGCCCTCGGCCGGACCGTCCAGGGTGGGCAACGGCTTGATCTGGATGCCCGGCAGGGTCATCGGCAGCAGCAGGAAGGTGATGCCCTCCTGCGGCTTGCCCTCGCTGGAGGTGCGCACCAGGCAGAACATCCAGTCGGCCCACTGGGCGTGGGTGGTCCAGATCTTCGAGCCGTTCAGCACATAGTCGTCGCCGTCTCGCTCGGCCTTCATCTGCAGGCTGGCCAGGTCCGAGCCCGAGCCGGGTTCGGAATAGCCCTGGCACCACCAGATGTCGGACGACAGGATCGGCGGCAGGTGCTGGGCCTTCTGCTCGGGCGTGCCGAACGCCATGATCACCGGCGCGCACATCTTCAGCCCCATCGGCGAGGGGTTGGGCGTGCCGGCCAGCGACAGCTCCAWGTTGAAGATGTAGCGCTGCGACGGCGTGAAGCCCGCCCCGCCCAGCTCGACCGGCCAGTCCGGCGCGGCCCAGCCCCGATCGAACAGCTTCTTCTGCCATTTCACCTGGCCGGCCTTGTCGAGATAGCCGTTCTTCGACTGCGACGTCTTGCGACGCAGGTCGTCGTCATAGGCCGAGGCGATCCAGTCGCGGACCTCCTGCTGGAAGGCCAGATCCTCAGGCGAAAAGGCGAGATCCAAGGCCCTACTCCACCGCGTCGAGATATTCGATCTCGGGGCGGCCGGCCATGAACGGTCCCATGGCCGCGCCGGCGGCCTTGAAATAGTCGCTGGAGCCGTGGGCCTTCAGGGCGTCTTCCGAGGCATAGAGCTCCAGCACCTTGTAGACGCCGGCCTCGGTCTTGCTGCGGGTCAGCTGGTAGACGAGGCAGCCCGGCTCGTTGGCCTTCACCTTGTTCTGCAGGTCCAGGAACACCTTCTCGAAGTCGCCCGCCTTATCCGGCTGAACCTTCAGCACCGCCACAACGCCGATCATGTCGTCCTCCCGAGGCCTTGCTGGCCAAACATTTGTTTGAAGCCAGTGTCGGGGAAGCCGCGGCGGAGGGCAAGGGGCCTTACGCCCCTTCCCTAACGACCGTTATCCCGGGTCTTGTTCCCGGGACCTCTGGTTCGTTTGTTGGTGAAGCGAAATGGCGCGCTAGCGCGCCACACCTCCGCACTTGCGGCGGATAGAGGTGTCCCGGGCACAAAGCCGAGGACGACGACGTTTAATGAGATGGAGCGGCAGAAGCGCCTAGCGCCGCTCGTTCCAGCCGTAAGCCACCCACGAGTGGCCGCCCATGTGGCGGGCTTCGATCAGGCCGGGGTCGCCGCTGGGGGCGGCGGCGGACGCGGTGCGGCTGCGCAGGGCGAAGGCGGCGAGGCCGAGAAGGGCCGTGGCCATGAAGCCGATGACCACCAAGGTGGCGGCGAACACCACCGCGATCACGGCCGCGACGGCGACGGCGATCGAGGTCGCCACGGCGCCGGCCAGAGTGGCCAGGCTGCGCCAGGCGATACCGGTAGCCTTAGCTGTCTCCATCATGGTCCTCGCAGGCG
>NZ_JBFTZS010000467.1:0-3507 GCF_056406675.1 Caulobacter sp. P1_B12_2
GGCCCACCTGCGGGCCAAGGCCGCCGAACTGGACCGGCGGATCGACGACCTGAGCCGGATGCGCGACGGCCTGCTGCACGCCGCGGCCTGCTCGGCGCCCACCCTGATGGACTGTCCGCGCTTTCGCGGCATCGCCCGGCTGGCCGGACGCCAGGCCGCGGCCCAGCCCGTGCGGCGGCGGTTCCGCGCCGAGCCGGTCTAGGCCACCAGCGCCTTCCATCCGAACGCCAGCAGCGGCCGGGCGTTGGCCACGAAGTCGGCGATGATCTCGGGCAAGTCGTCGTCGCCGATCTCGGCCCCGGTCAGAGGGCGGCGGACCAGCCAGCGCGTGCGCTTCAGGGCGGGCTCCAGCGTCGTGCCCGCATGGTCCTCGAACCCCTTGGGCATGCGCTTGGTCGGCTCGCCCGGATCCAGCGGCAGCCCCTTGGCGGTCAGGGCCTTCTCGACCGTCAGCCAGCCCTTGGGGTCGGCGACGATGGCCCGGCGGAAGGCGTCGATGTGCGGGCGCTCGGTCAGGTAGAAGCCCGCCGCCGCGAACGGTCCGCCACCGGAATAGCCCGTGTCGGCCGCCTGGGCCGACGGCAACGTCGAGGGATCCAGCGGATCGATGCTCTCGGGATCGAAGGCCGGCAGCGGGCCGCCCTCCGGTTCGATGTGCACATAGACCAGACCCGGCGACAGCTTCTGGCCGTCCCGCGTCAGGGTGGCCGAGACGTGGGTCTTGTAGGGCCGCTTGTCCTTGGAGAACCGCACGTCGCGATGGATGCGGAACACGCTCTTCTTAGGATCGCCGGCCAGCGGCAGGTCGCGCGCCGCGAAGGCCCCGTTCAGGGCGTCGATCAGGGCTGACAAGGTCGGCTTGAGGCGATCGTCGTAGACGGCGCGGTGGGCGGTGAACCACTCGCGGTCGTTATGGGCGGCGAGGCCCGTCAGGAAGGCCAGGTCGGCGGCGGCGAAGCCGGGAAAGGACGTGCGAGTCATGGCCCGAGGCTAGACCAGAGACCGCCGCCTGTCCCTGCTGACACCCGCTGTCAGCAACCACGCCCGACAGGAACATATAGGAAACAAACGACCTTGCGCCGAGGCTCCGGCGGGTGGACGGTCTGCGCGATCCTTCCCCCACCCAGGAGCCGCACCCATGAGCATCCAAGACATCGCCGCCGACCTCGTCGCGCTGTGCAAGGCCGGCAAGTTCGACGAGGCCGGCGAGAAATACTGGGCCGACGACGTGGTCAGCATCGAGGCCATGCCCGGCGACATGGCCCGCGTCACCGGCAAGGACGCCGCGCGCGGCAAGGGCGAATGGTGGGCCGCCAACCACGAGGTCCACGCCTTCGAGGTGACGGGTCCTTATCTCAACGGCGACCAGTTCGTCGTCGGCTTCAAGATGGACCTGACGCCCAAGGCCACCGGCGAGCGCACGACCATGGACGAGGTCGGCCTCTACACTATCCGCGACGGCAAGATCGCCGAGGAGCGGTTCTTTTATTGAGAAAGAAGCAACCCTCTCCCGGAGGGGAGAGGGTTGCTCAAAGTTCCAAGAACGGCGCGAACCCGCCGAAGATCATGCGCTTGCCGTCGAACGGCATGTCCTTCGGGTCCTGCTTGAGGCGTGGATCGGCCATGACCTTGGCCATGATCTCGTCGCGAGACGCCTTGTCCCGATAGACGATCCACGAGAACACCACGATCTCGTCGTCGGTCGCCTGGACCGCCCGCGGGAACGAGGTCAGCTCGCCATAGGGCACGTCGTCGCCGAAGCATTCGACGTAGGACAGCGCGCCGTACTCCATCCAGACCTTGCCGCCCAACTGGGCCATGGCCTTGTAGTCATCGACCTTGGCCTTGGGCACGGCGATCACGAAACCATCGACATAGGACATGGCGTCCTCCTTCTGGGTTGTTGCTTCCCAAAGGACGCGCGACGGCGGGCCGTTCCGACACGACGCCGAAAAATCTCCGCAGGCGGCGCCATTGCACTTAAGCGCGACCATGTCATGGTGCTCAACCTTGCAGAGCGTCGCCTCGCGGTGAACGCTTCACGGTCGTGGACCCGGAGGCAGACCCCATGGCGCCGATCAGAGGATTCTTCGTGTGGAGCGGCGGCGCGCTGCTGATCCTGATCCCGTTCTTCCTGCTCGCCATCCTGGGCTGGCCCGCCCATCCGGACTCCTGCACCAACATCAACGCGCAAGGCCAGCAGGTCGCCAAGTACGTCGACGGCGTCCTACAGCCCCCCGACAGCTGCTACTGCGAGCATTTCGAGGTGCAGGACGTCGTCGACGGCAAGCCCGGCATCCGGCAGAAGATCAACACCTACAGCAATTTCTACGCGCTCTTCACGTCGCTCGGCCTGGTGTTCCTCATCCGGTGCGACCGCAAGAAGGTCCTGGAGGACGGCGCCGAGATCAAGAACGCCTTCTGGGATTCCAACAGCTGGATCCCCGAGCTCTATGTCTTCGCCGCGCTGTTCCTGGGCCTGGGCAGCATGTTCCTGCACGCCTCGCTGTCGAGCACGCTCAGTTGGTTCGACGGCATGTCGATGTACGTGTTCGCCAGCTTCCTGCCGGTCTACACCCTGCGGCGGCGGTTCGACCTGAAGATCTTTTTCTACACCGCCTATGCGGTCCTGGTGATCGTCTTCACCATGCTCAACCGGCTGCCGGGCATGGAGGAGGCCTCCACGCTCCTGATCGGGATCCTGCTGGGCCTCTACGCCATCGCCGAGGCGATCGTGACGGGCTACGACATCTGCAAGATGGGCTTCATCGCGTGGGGCAAGCGGCTCTATGTCAGCCTGTTCAAGGACGGCTGGCTGCTGCTGCCGATCTTCTGCTGGTTCGGGGGTCTGGGCAGCTTCGGCCTCGCCGCCTACTTCCGCGCGGTCTCGCAGACCGGCGAGCCCATGTGCCGTCCCGAAAGCTGGTTCCAGCCGCACGGCCTGCTCTGGCACACCCTGGCGGGGGTGATGGCGGTGCTGGTGTACTTCTACTGGCGCGGTCTGCGCGACAACGACACGGTCGACTGGGCGGGCTCCTCCTAGGCGATGACCCCCACCCTGCCGATCAGGGCTGAACCGTGTAGCCCGCCGAGGCCGGCACCCAGATCAGGGTGTCGTTCAGGTCCTGGCGGGCCGCGCCGGCCATCGTGACCTCGGCGATCCACCAGTCGCCGCTGCGCCGATAGGTGGTGCAGACCTCCTGGCCCAGCATCGGCGCCATCGACTCCAGCAGCCCGGCGCGGATCGGCGCGGCGTCGGCCTCGGGCAGGCGCCGGCCGCGCACGGCGATCTGGGCCTTGTCGACGCCCGACAGCGGCCCGCAGACCGCCCCGTCCCGCATCGTCACCGGCGCGACCGTGGTCRTCGTCWCCAGCGGCGAGTCCTGGAGCACCACCTCGGCCTTGTTCAGGATCTTGCCGTCGGCCTCGAAGCTGTAGCCGCCCATGGCCCGGCAGGTCTTGCGGACCGTGTCGGGGCCATAGCACTGCAGGTCGCCGATCCTGGCG
>NZ_JBFTZS010000468.1:0-3503 GCF_056406675.1 Caulobacter sp. P1_B12_2
GCCCGGGCGACTACAACTGCCTGCACCAGGACCTCTATGGCGAGCACGTCTTCCCGCTGCAGGCCGCCTTCCTGCTGGACGAGCCGGGCCGTGACTTCGAAGGCGGCGAGTTCGTGCTGGTCGAGCAACGCCCCCGCCAGCAGTCGCGGCCCCAGGTCGTGCCGCTGAACCAGGGCGAGGGCGTGATCTTCGCGGTCCGCGAACGCCCGGCGACGGGGACGCGGGGCGTGCATCGGCGGGTGCTGCGGCACGGGGTCAGCACCGTGCGGTCAGGGCGGCGGCGGGTGCTGGGGGTGATCTTCCACGACGCGACGTGAGCATCCCTCCGATCATCTCATCGGGGTTGTCATCCCGGACAAGCCYGGCGAAAGCCGGGCGCCGATCCGGGACCGCCGCAAGCGCCGAGTTCACGCGTCGGTCCCGGATCTTCGCGCTGCGCGCTCGTCCGGGATGGCAATCAATTTTGGAAGCGAGGGCGCGCCGCCCCCTACTTCGCCAACTCGACCTTCACGCCCTTCGGCGCCGCGGTGAACTGCAGGCCGCGGCTGGTGGCGTGCATCTTGATGACCACGCCCTTGTCGTTCTTCATCGTCGTGACGCCGCCGCCGCCGGCCACGGTCGCGCCCAATTGGCCGGCGGTGTAGTTGCCTTCGATGTCGGAGAGCTTCTTGAGGTTCTCCACCGTGCCGCTGGCGGTGTAGCCGCTGGCCCCGATGTCGACCGCCGACAGGCCGCTGGTCTTCAGCTTGTAGGTCTGGCCGCGATAGGTGAGCGTGCCCTTGCCCCAGCTGACGCCGACGCCCAACGCCACCCCGCCGCCCGACAGCGCGATGGTCCCGGTGGCCGCGTTGGCGAGGTTGKAATTGGCCTGCCCGCCGCCGCCGGCCAAGGCCGGAGCCGAGGCCGTCAAGGCCAGGGCGGCCAGGAGGGGCGCCGCGAAGGCGCGAAGAGTGAACTGCATGGGGCCGCCTCGAAGGGGTTGCAACGCCTGGACGTTGCACCGCCGAAGAGCGGAACGCACTCGGGCGTTCTCCCCTCCGAGACGCCCGAAAAACCCGGAGGCCCTCTACTACCCACCGTCATCCTCGGACTTGTTCCGAGGACCAACCGAGAAGAAGGTTGATCCGTGGTGCGGTGAGCTCGCGGACTAACCCAGCCGGCAGACCAGCGGACAGAGGGGGGCCTCGGAACAAGTCCGAGGATGACGGACGTTGGGGATGAAGACGCGCGCGCCTCTCCAGGGATGCGCGCGCGGATCGCCCTACAGCGTCGCCATGTCGATCACGAAGCGATAGCGCACGTCGCTCTTCTGCATGCGCTTATAGGCCTCGTTGATCTGGTCGATGGCGATGGTCTCGATGTCGGCGACGATGTCGTGCTGGCCGCAGAAGTCGAGCATCTCCTGGGTTTCCTTGATCGAGCCGATCATCGAGCCGGCCAGGGTGCGGCGGCCGGGGATCAGGGCGAAGGCGTTCAGCGGCACGGGCTCTTCCGGCGCGCCGACCAGCACCATGGTCCCGTCCACCTTCAGCAGATTGAGGTAGCTGCCCCAATCGATCCCCGCAGACACCGTACAGATGATAAGGTCGAAGGTTCCGGCCAGGGTCTCGAAGGTCGCCGCGTCGCTGGTGGCGTGGTAGTGGGCCGCGCCCATCGCCAGGCCGTCGGCCTGCTTGGACAGGGTCTGGCTCAGCACCGTGACCTCGGCCCCCATGGCGTGGGCGATCTTGACGCCCATGTGGCCCAGGCCGCCCAGGCCCACGATCGCCACCGACTTGCCCGGGCCGGCGTTCCAGTGGCGCAGCGGCGAATAGAGGGTGATGCCGGCGCACAGCAGCGGGGCGGCGGCGTCCAGGGCCAGGTTGTCGGGGATCGACAGCACGTAGCCTTCCTTGACCACCATGTGGTCGGAATAGCCGCCATAGGTGGGCAGGTCGCTGCCCGGCTGTTCGGCGGAATAGGTCAGCACCAGGCCGGGCATGTATTGCTCGCGGTCCAGGTCGCGCGTCGCGCAGCCGATGCAGCTGTCGACAAAGCAGCCGACGCCGACCCGGTCGCCTTCCTTGAAGCGGCTGACCTTGGACCCGACGGCGGTGACGACGCCGGTGATCTCGTGGCCCGGCACCAGCGGATAGACGCTCTGGCCCCAGCCGTTGTCGACCATGTGGATGTCGGAGTGGCAGACGCCGCAATGCTTGATGGCGATGACGACGTCGTCGTCGTTGGGTTCGCGGCGGTCGAAGGTGAAGGGGGTAAGCGGTGCGGACGCGGAAGCGGCCGCGTAGCCCTTGGCGATGGCCATCGGATAGTCCTCGAAGGTTCAGGGGGAGATGAACGGGACCGACATGCCACGCGCGCGCGGAGTGGGGTATGCCGATCCTCCAGACTTGATGCACGATCCTGGCATTGCGCGTGTGGACGGCGCCGGGCGGTCGGGGCGAGCGCTTCTTAGATCACCTAAAAATTGAGCCTTTCAAATATGCTTGTTTTGGGCGAGCATTCCCGCACGAAAGGCGGGTGGGCGCCATGACCGGTTCGCGTTCCAATTTCACGCCCGCCCGACGGCTCCCGCAAGCGGCGGACGAGCCGGCCGACGAGCCGTTGGCGCTCGGCTCGGACGGAACCCTGGCCCCCTTGCTGACGCCCGAGCGATCGGCGCGACCGCCCGGCGGCCCGGCCCGGATGTTCAGCATCCTGGGGCCGATCGACCACCGCCGGATCGAGCTGCGCAACACGACCGCGCCCTGGCGGATGGTCTGCGCCCTGCGGATCGACACGGGGACCGGGGTCTTCAACGGCACCGGCTGGCTGGCCGGTCCCTCGACCGTGATCACCGCCGGCCACTGTCTCTACAACGATGCGTTCGGCGGCTGGGCCCGCAAGGTCACGGTGGTGGCCGGCCAGAGCTGGAACAAGCAGCCGTTCGGCGCGGTCGCCTCCACGCGCCTGTCCTGCGCCGATCCGTGGCTGCGGACCCGCGACCGGGCCCACGACATCGGCTGCATCCACCTGGACGACCCGATCGGCCAACGGGTGGGCTGGATGAAGTACGACGCCGTCGATCCGGCCGCCCTGACCCGGGCCGCCGCCGTGGTCTCGGGCTATCCGGAATATGCCGGCAGCTACGAGCACCTGCTGGTGGCCAAGGGCGCGGTGCGCACCAGCCTGGACGGTCGGCTCCACTACGAGATCGACACCACCGACGGCCAGAGCGGCGGTCCGGTCTGGATCGGCGACGTCGCCGCCCCGACCGTGGTCGCCGTGCACGGCTACGAGGCCGACGCCACGCCCGCCGCCGTCGGCCCGGGCGTCAATTCCGGCGCCCTGCTCACGCCCGACCACCTGCGACTGATCCAAACCTGGCAAGGCGGGTAAGCCGCCCCATTCGAGGAAACGACCCCATGTTCCTTGCGTCCAAGTTCCCTGCGTCCAGAACTCTCGCTCCCCTGCTGACCGCCCTCGCGGCGGCCGGCGCCCTGCTCAGCGCCTGCGGACCGCCGGCC
>NZ_JBFTZS010000469.1:0-3492 GCF_056406675.1 Caulobacter sp. P1_B12_2
GAACAGGAAGCGCTTGTCGCCCAGCAGGGCCAGGTTCGAGGGCGGCTCGGCGTTTTCGGCCTTGGCCAGGATGGCGCGGACCCGGTCGAACTCGGGGTCGGTGTCGTCGACCACGGGCGGGGTGGCCGGGGTCGCGATCAGCCGCCAGACGCCGATGGCCATCAGCACGATGGCGGCGGCGGCGGACGAGCGGATGGCGCGGGCCACTTCTCTGTCGCCGATCGTCTTCATCACCGACTGGTCGGCATATTCGGTATGGGCGAAGGTCCACCATCCGCACAGGGCCACGCCGATCAGGGCCGCGGCCGCCGACAGCAGCCAGCCGGGCGTGATCTCCATCCGCGACAGGGCCGCCTTGCGCGGGAAGGCCTCGTGGAACGGCAGCATCGACAGCAGGATGGCCGTCAGAATGACTGTCTCTTCCCAGTTCAGGCCTTTGAACAGCGCCAGGATCGCCCCGGCCGCCAAGGTGAACAGCGCCGCCCACCACGCCGCGTCCAGGCGCGAGCGCAGGCCGAACGCCAGCAGGATCAGGACCAGGCCCAGGATGGACGAGACGAAGTGGCTGATCTCGATGAGAGGGCCCGGCGCGACCGCCACCCAGATCGCGAAGCGGGTCGGCTCGGACGGCGTCGCGCCCGAAGCCAGCAGCAGGATCCCGGCGCAGGCCGCCAGGATGGCCGACAGCGTCGGCGCGACGGCGAGGAAGGCTGGCCTCAGTTGCGGCGCGGACATCAAGACCCCTGATCGGCGAATCCAGGCGGGACACGTCATCGTCTCCCTCTATAGCGCGGCTCGTCCGAAGCGGGCGCCCGTCGCGTGACGAACAGTCGTTTGAATAGACTTGCCCCCGCCGCTTCATGGCGTAGTCTGCCGCCGACGACGCGGATAAGCGCCGCGAACGAGACTGATGCGTGAGGGAGAACGGCCATGGCGGATTTCGGCGGCGGCGAACTGGACACCTTCCGGGCCGAGACGCGGACCTGGCTTGAGGCTAACTATCCCGCCTCGTTGAACACCCCGATGAACGAGGACGACGCGCCCTGGGGCGGCCAGAAGTTCGTCTGGAAGAACCCCGACGCCAAGCTGTGGCTGGACCGCATGGCCCAGCGCGGCTGGACCGCGCCGATGTGGCCCAAGGCATACGGTGGCGGTGGCCTGTCCAAGGCTGAGAACAAGGTCCTGGAGCAGGAACTGCGCCGCATAAAGGCCCGGCCTGCCTTGATGAGCTTCGGCATCTGGATGCTGGGCCCGGTGCTGCTGGAATACGCCACCGAGGAGCAGAAGCAGCGCTTCCTGCCGCAGATCGTGCGCGGCGAGACCCGCTGGTGCCAGGGCTATAGCGAGCCGGGCGCGGGCTCCGACCTCGCCTCCCTCCAGACCAAGTGCGAGGACAAGGGCGACCACTGGCTGATCAACGGCCAGAAGGTGTGGACCAGCTATGCCGACCAGGCCGACTGGATCTTCTGCCTGGTGCGCACCGACACCACCAAGAAGCACGAGGGCATCTCGTTCGTGCTGTTCGACATGACGTCGCCTGGCGTCGAGGCGCGGCCGATCAAGCTGATCAGCGGCTCCTCGCCCTTCTGCGAGACCTTCTTCGACAATGTGAAGGTCCCCAAGGAACAGCTGGTGGGCAAGGTCAACGGCGGCTGGGACATCGCCAAGCGCCTGCTGCAGTACGAGCGCCAGAACATCTCGGCCTCGGGCTTCGGCGGCGGCGGCGGGCTGGACCTGGTGGACGTGGCCAAGAAGGAGGTCGGGACCGACGCCTCCGGCCGGCTGGCCGACGGCGACCTGCGGGCCCGCATCGCTCACCACCGCATGGACGCCCACGCCTTCATGCTGACCGTGCGCCGCGCCGAGCAGGAGTCCAAGACCGGCAGCGGCCCGTCCGCCGCCGTCTCGATCATCAAATACGCCGCCGCCAAGATGAACCAGGAGCGCACCGAACTGCTGGTCGAGGCCATGGGCCTGCAGGGCCTGGGCTGGGAGGGCGAAGGCTTCGCCAAGGACGAACTGGCCGTGCCGCGCGCCATGCTGCGCGCCAAGGGCAACTCGATCGAGGGCGGCACCAGCGAGGTCAATCTCAACGTCGTCGCCAAGCGGGTGCTAGGCTTGCTGGATCACCAGTAAGCAAAGCGGCGCGAGACCATGATCGAGTTCTGGTACGAGTTCGGCTCCACCTACAGCTATCCCGCCGCCATGCGCATCGAGCGCCTGGCCGAGCAGGCCGGCGTGGCGGTCGCTTGGCGGCCGTTCCTGCTGGGGCCGCTGATGCATGACCAACAGGGGCTGAACGACAGTCCGTTCAACGCCTTCCCGGTCAAGGGCGACTACATGTGGCGCGACCTGCAGCGGGTCTGCGACATGGAGGGCCTGCCGCTGGTGCATCCCAGCCAGTTCCCCCGCAACGGGCTGCTTGCCGCCCGCGTCGCGATCGTCGGGCTGGAAGAGGGCTGGACCCCGGCCTTCAGCCGCGCGGTCTACCAAGCCAATTTCGTCGACGACCAGGACATCTCGAAGCCTGAGGTGCTGGCCCCGCTGATCGCCTCGGTCGGCGCGGGTCCCGCAGAAGTGCTGGCGGCCGCCGCCACCGACCCCGTCAAGATCCGCCTGAAGGACCATGTCCGCCAGGCCCAGGAGCGCGGCCTGTTCGGCGCGCCCTCCTTCCTCACCGCCGACGGCGAGCTCTTCTGGGGCAACGACCGTCTCGAACAGGCCCTCGACTGGGCCGTCCGCCATCAATCCCTGGAGCAAGCCTGACATGGCCGTCCTGACTGAAGAACAGACCATGCTGCGCGACGCCGCCAAAGGCTGGACGCAGGACAGCGCCCCGGTCGGCGCCCTGCGCAAGCTGCGGGACGGCGGCTCCAAGCAGAGCTTCGATCCSGCGACCTGGAGCGAGATGGGCGCCATGGGCTGGGCCGGGGTGATCGTGCCCGAGGACTTCGACGGTTCGGCCTTCGGCTATCTGGGGCTGGGGCTGATCCTGGAGGAGACCGGCCGCAACCTGGTGGCCTCGCCCTTGCTGTCCACCGCCCTGATCGCGGCCTCGGCCCTGGTTCTGGGCGGCTCCGACGCCCAGAAGGCCCAATGGCTGCCGAAGATCGCCGCCGGTGAAGCGGTGGCGACCCTGGCGATCGACGAGGCTTCGCACCACGCGCCGCTGAACACCGCCCTGGGCGGCTCGACCGTCGGCGACGGCTTCGTCCTGAACGGCTCCAAGACCTTCGTGCTCGACGGCGAGACGGCCGACCTGCTGATCGTCGCCGCCCGCACCTCGGGCGCGGCGGGCGACAGCGACGGGATCACCCTGTTCCTCGTGCCCGGCGACGCCGCCGGCGTGACGCGCACCCACCTGGCCCTGATCGACAGCCGCGGCGCGGCGCGGATCACCTTCGACAAGGTCTCGGTCGGCGCCGACGCCGTGCTGGGCGAGATCGGCAAAGGCTGGGCGATCCTGGAGCCGGTGCTGGACCGCGCCTATGC
>NZ_JBFTZS010000470.1:0-3492 GCF_056406675.1 Caulobacter sp. P1_B12_2
CCCCCAAGTCTTGGCTCCGTGGATGGCGATGGGGACACGCCGCAAGGGCATGTCCCCGGCTAGTCGTGCAGCGGGGCCTCGACCTCTCGCCGCGAGGGATCGGTCACCACCGTCCCCACCGACGCGGTGATCACGAAGGCGATGGCCAGCCATTGGCGGCCGACCAGCTGCTCTCCCAAGAGCACCAGCCCGGCCAGGGCGCCGACCGCCGGCTCCAGGCTCAGCATCACCCCGAAGCTGCGCTTGGAGATGCCGCGCAGGGCGACCATCTCCAGCGAATAGGGGATGGCGCTGGAGACCACCGCCACCACCAGGCCCAGGCCCAGGGCGACCGGGTTCAGCAGCGCCGCCCCGGCCGTGATCAGGCCGAACGGGGCGATGACCACCGCCGCCGTCGCCATGCCCAGGGCCACCGAGCGGCCGCCGTGCAGGTGTCCGGTCCGCTGGCCGGCCACGATGTACAGCGCCCAGAACACCGCCGCCGCCGCGGCGTAGGCCACCCCCACCGGGTCGAGGTTCAGGCTCGTGTCGCCCAGCGGCAGCAGCAGGCCCAGGCCCGCCACCGCCAGGGCGATCCAGGCGAAGTGGATCGGCTTGCGGGCGTGGATCATCGCCAGACTGAGCGGGCCGGTGAACTCGATGGCGATCGCCAGGCCCAGCGGGATGGTCCGCAGCGACATGTAGAAGCACAGGTTCATCGCCCCCATCACCGCCCCGTAGGTGGCGACGGCGATCAGGTCCTTGCGGGCCAGCGGAAAGCGCCACGGCCGCCAGATCAGGCACAGCACCAGGGCCGAGAACCCCACCCGATAGGCGCTGGTCCCCTGGGCCCCGACCAGCGGGAACAGGCTCTTGGCGAACGAGGTGCCGGCGCACAGCGACACCATGGCGCTGACCAGGCAGACATAAGGCAAGGCGGCGCGGAGGGGCGAGGTGGAGAGGCGGGACATGGGGGGTGTCTAGCAGGGCGAGCCTCTTCCCCCTATGGGGGAAGACGGCCGAAGGCCCGTAGGGGCAAGTGCTCACCTGCGTGCGGCTATCACTTGCCCCCACCTGACCGCTGCGCGGTCTGTCCGCCCCCATGGGGGGCGGAGGGGGCCCTAGACTAAGCGACTAGATCAGCAGCAGGGACCGCCGTTGCAGCAGGCCGCGCCGAGGGCGCAGCAGGCTTCAACGGCCTTGGTCACGGCTTCCGGCGCGGCGGCGTAGGCGGCCGACGCCGAGACGAGCAGCATCAGCGCCGCCGTCGAAAAGATGCGTTTCATGTTGAAGTTCCGATTTCAGATTGAAGGGAGGTCGTTCTGAAGTCGGTCTCACCGCGGCGGCGGAAGCTCCGGGGCCGGCGCGCGTCCGGGCGGCCAGCGAGAGGGCGTCGGGGTCGGGGCCGCCAGGCCGGACTCGACCGGCTCGGCGATCTGGCTTTCGGGCGCGGGGATGATCTGGCAGGCCACGACACAGCCGTCCGGACACAGGGACTTGCTCAGGTCGTGGCACGGGGCCTCGGCGCAGCAAGGATCCATCGACAGGGCGGCGGCCGACATCGCCGGCGCGCCGAACAGCAGGATCGCGCTCAGGAGCATCAGCCCCCGCGCCCACCAGCTCGATCTCATCGCGCCACGCTTCATGTCGGGAGGTTCGCACGGTCTCGCAACCGGCGAAAGCGCGGCCGTTGCTTAAGTATCGCGGGCGCCTTTTCCCCCTATGGGGGAAGACGGCCGAAGGCCCGTAGGGGGCAAGTGTTCACCTGCGGTGCGGCTATCACTTGCCCCCACCTGGCGACTTCGTCGCCTGTCCGCCCCCGTAGGGGGCGGAGGACGCGAAATGGTCGGGTTCCCCGAAACCTCTCGGGGGATCGCCCCATTTACCCGAGCCAGCGGTCCGCCAGGATGCCTTGCTGATCTCGCGCCTGCTGGCCGGCAACCTGATGCGCCTGGGGGCCATCGACCCGACCCAGGAGCCCTATCGCTCGAAGCTGGAGGCCAACGGCCACATCACCATCATCGACCTGACCAAGCTGAAGGCCGGCGACAAGCTCAACCACGGCAAGTTCGCCCAGAGCCCCGAGGTGGTGAAGATGCTGGGGGCCCAGCTGATCAACGGGCAGGTGCTGACGGAAGGGGAGTGAGGGGGCGGGCGCCCTCTTCCCCCTCTGGGGGAAGACGATCGCGAAGCGATCCGTAGGGGGCAAGTGTTCGCCGCCGTGGCGCCTGACGGGGACCGTGGCTCACCCACTTGCCCCCACCTGGCGACTTCGTCGCCTGTCCGCCCCCATAGGGGGCGGAGGACGCGCGTTGGCTAAACCCTCAGAACGCCTCGTCTTCCTCGACGCCCTCTTCCTCCTCGCCGCCCATGGCCGCTTCGAGACTTTCGATGATGCCGTCCATCTGGTCGGGCGTGATCGAGACGTAGAGCGCTTCGCCGCCGACCGCCGAGACCAGCAGGCGGTAGCCGTCCTCGGTTTCCTGCAGGCTGAAGGTTTCGAGAAGCTGCAGCTTGGCCATGGTGACGTCCTGAGTGTTCGCTGAATGAGGCGCGGATATAGGGGCGATCACCGCAAAAAACACCCTCTCCCATGGGAGGGGGTTATCTAAGCGCGCCTCTTCTCAGCATCGCGATGTGCCCGGCGATCAGCGCCTCGCGCTCCGACCACGGAAACTCCGGCCGGGCGATCAGCAGCGAGACCAGGCCGTGCAGGCCCGCCCACAGGGTCTGGGTGAGGCGCAGGGGGTCGTCGTCGTGGGTCAGGCCGGCGGCGTGCAGGTCGGCGATCATGGCCACGAAGCCCTGGAAAGCCTCCATGCCCGCCGCCATCGGCCGTCCGCCGGTGCGGGCGTTGAACGAGCCGTCGTGGCTCTTCTCGACCATGAAGGCCACGCGGTAGGCGTCGGGCTCGCGAAGGCCGAAATCGATATAGGTCATCATCGCCCGGTCGAACATTTCCGGGGTCGGCGACCAGCGCGAGCGGCCGTCGTCCATCCGCGCCTTCAGCTTGGCGAAGGCCCGCACGCACAGCTCGGCGATCAGGTCGTCCTTGGTGGCGAAATAGGCGTAGAGCGCCGGCTGGCTGATGCCCGCGGCCTCGGCGATCTGCCGGGTCGAGACGGTGTGGACGTCCTTGGCGCTGAACAGGGCCAGGGCCGCGTCGAGGATTTCCTCGCGGCGCTCGGCGCCTTGGCCCTTGGGCTTGCGGGGCGATCGGACTTGGGGGGACTTCATGCTGAACGAGCCTTTCCCAGGCCGCGACCGGCTTGACAAGCCGCGATAATCTATCACTGATAACTTATCACTGATCGATAGTCGAGGGGCGGGCTGTGCGTGGACGGATCGAGGATCTCGCGAGCGGCGCAAACCAATCCGGCCATCCCCATCTTTTCAGCCCGTCATCCCGGGCCTTGTGCCCAGGACCCCTCTCSCCGCCGCAGGTGCGGRAGGGGCGGWYCGCTGGCGRWCCGCTTGYACTTCACGTGCGGGCTGAGCCAGGGGTCCCGGGCA
>NZ_JBFTZS010000471.1:0-5110 GCF_056406675.1 Caulobacter sp. P1_B12_2
CCACACAACTGCTCTTGCGGCGGACAGAGGGGTTCCCGCCACAAGGGCGGGAATGAGGGTTCAATTTAGGGCGCTCGCCTGAATTTTAGATCCTGCGGGGGCGTCTCAGGAATCGACCGGGGTGGGCGTCTTCACGGCGGCCGGCTTGAGCGCCTGGACCACCGTCGCGCCCAGGGCGATCAGGGCCATCGGAACCAGCGCCAACAGCCAGACCAGGACGATCATGGCCAGTTGCAGCACGCTGACCGCCACGACCAAGGCCTTGGACTCCTTGCGGTGTCCGCGGTGGTTTTGCGAGCGGAACGTGGCGTGCACGGCGGGCATGGTTACTCCAACTCAACTCTACGTCCCCGACCCGTAGGAAACGTAGCTGCGTCGGAATGTCGCGCAATCGGGTAAAACCCTAATCGGAGCTTTACCGTGTTCGAAGGTTGCGGGCGATCTGGGCGTCGCTGCGCCGCAGGCTCAGCAGGGCCGCGCCCGCCAGGCCCAGCGGGATAAGGGCCCAGGGCCAGAAACCGGCCACGGCGATCCCCGTCGCCCCGGCCAGCAGGGCCGAGACCAGCATCTCGGCGATCGTGGCCATCCACGACGACCCGCCGCGCCGCTTGAAGTCCGAACGCTTGCCCGGTCGCTGATGCCAGATGTTGATCAGGCCGCTGCTCCAGGCCGACAGGGCCGCGCCCAGCGCCGTCCAGGCCCCGGCGGCCGGCAGGAACCAGGTCAGGACGCCGATCGGCACGGCCAGGAACAGCGCCACCGGGATCAGGGCGGCGGCGATCTTGGCGCGGCGCAGGGTGCGGATCCTGGCCGGCGACACGGCCAGCAGGTCGGGCGCCTCCTCGGCCGACAGGGTGATCCAGGCCAGGCTTCCCGCCACCTGCCCGGCCAGGAACGCCACCACCCCGGCCCCGCCGGCCAGAGCGGCGCCGGTCCCGTGGGCGGCGTTGCGGCTGAGCAACAGGGCGGTGGGGATCAGGTACAGCACCCGCAGCAGCACCTGCGACAGCAGGGCGGCGTCGCGGCCGATCAGCAGCAGCTCCTTGCGCAGGGTGGCCAGGAACGGGCCGGCGGCGAAGGCGCGGCGGGCGTCGCCGCGGCTGGCCTTGGCCGGCCGCGCCCCGGTCTTGCCCTGGGTGGCGGCGGCCGCGTCGGAGAACCGTCGGCCCAGGGTCAGGGCGGCCACGGCGAACAGCGCCGCCGACCCGGCCAGCAGGGCCAGAAGCGGCAGGGGCTCGCCCAGCATGGCCCGCAGCGGCAGGCCGACGATCGGCGCCGGATGCAGCCGTCCCTCCTGGGCCTGGCGCGTGATCTCGGCGAACAGGCTGTTGCTCTTCTGGACGCCCAGGATGGTGCGGGTCTGGCTGACCAGGAAGAAGGCCGCGCCGACCAGGGCCGCCAGCACCTGGGCCACGGTGCGGGTGCGGCGCGGACCGATCAGGGCGAACAGGGCCATGGCCAGCAGCAGGCCGACGGCGGTCGAGGCCAGGGCCAGGGCGCCCAGCACCCCGAACACCCCGATCCACCCCGGGTGGCCATAGATCACCGACGGCCCCAGCAGCGGCGTGATGATCAGCGCGAAGATGGTGATGACCCCGCCGGCCACGCCCAGCGAGCGCACGAACAGCACCTTGGCCGGCCCGATCGGCGAGGAGAACAGCAGGTCCAGGTCGCCCCGGTCGTACAGGGCTTCGCTCGAGGCGCTCAGGGTCTGGGACAGCATCAGGGTGAAGACCACAGCGGTGGCCAGGGCCGCGATGCTGATCGAGATCGGGTTGATCGGCGCCTCGACGTCGTGCAGCCCCAGGGCCGCCAGCACGCCGCCGCCCAGCAGCATCGCCGCGACGACGGCCAGGCTGATCAGGCCCCGCGCGCCCTTGCCGGCCCGCCCGGCGCGGAAGTTGCGCCAGTACAGCCGCATCTCGTGGGCCAGCAGCCAGAGGATCGAGCCCGGGGCGGTCAGCGTCACGCGACGGCTCCATGGGCGTCGGTGGCGGTCAGTTGCAGGAAGACGTCTTCGAGGCTTGAGCCCCCCTTGCCCTCACCCGCCTGGGTGCGCAGGGCGTCCAGCGAGCCCTCGGCCAGCAGGCGGCCGCCGGCGATGATGCCGATGCGGTCGGCCATCCGCTCGGCGACTTCCAGAATGTGGGTGGTCAGGATCACCGTGCCGCCGGCGTCGACCCGTTCCTGCAGCATGTCCTTGACCAGGCGGGCGGCGGCGGCGTCCAGGCCGGTCAGGGGCTCGTCCAGGATCAGCAGGCGGGGATCGTGGATCAGGGCCCCGGCCAGGGCGACCTTCTGCTTCATGCCGCGCGAGAAGCCCTCGCAGCGGGTGCGGGCCTCGGTCGCCAGGCCCAGCTTGGAGAGCAGCTCCTCGGCCCGGGCCTTGGCGGCCTTGGGCTCGATGTTCCAGAGACCGGCCACGAACTCCAGATATTCCAGCGGCGTCAGCCGGTCATAGACCATGGCCTCGTCCGGGGCCCAGGCGGTGATCGCCTTGGCGGCGGCCGGATCGGCCCGGGCGTCGATCCCGAAGATGCTGATCTCGCCCTTGTCGGGCTTGGTCAGGCCCGCGACCATCCGCAGGGTGGTGGTCTTGCCCGCCCCGTTGGGACCCAGCAGGGCATAGAGCTCGCCGGCGTGGACGGTGAGGTCCAGGTCCATGACCGCCGGCTTGGTGAAGGTCTTGTCGAGGCCGCGGACGATCAGAGCTTCGGTCAAACGCGGCGTCTCCTCGGGTGGCGCGGGAGCATGTGAGCGCGATTGGTCAAAGGGTTCAAGCCGTGCGGCGAACACTTGCCCCCTACGGACCGCTTCGCGGTCGTCTTCCCCCACAGGGGGAAGAGGAGCCGTGCGTTGCGCGCGTCCTCCGCCCCCCATGGGGGCGGACAGGCGGCGAAGCCGCCAGGTGGGGGCAAGTAGGTGAGCCTCAGTTGGGCCGCTGATCCGGCTCCAGCTCGAACGCCGCGTCCAGCGTCACTTCGTCCACCACCTCGCCCTTGAGCGCCGCGTCCAGCACCTCGCCCAGCGAGCTCCAGACAAACGCCAGCTGTTCCAGCACGGCCGGCAGGCGCTCGGGCTCGAAGCCGGGATAGAGGTCGGCGACCAGCCACAGGCCGGTCAGCACGTCGAAGCCGAACCGGCAGCCGATCAGGCGGAACTGGGCGCGGGCGATCGTCTCGAACAGGGCGTCCAGGCTGCGGGCCTGGTCCAGGTCGGCCTGGTCGAACACCTGGCAGCGCACCTGCAGCCAGTCGCCCTCGGGGAACAGGTAGAAGGCGCCGCCGTCGTCGGATCCGGAGACCTCCAGGCCGCGGTCGATCTCGGCGACGACGTAGCCGGCCTCGCGGCAGGCCTCGGCGATGTCGGAGAGGGCGATGGGAGTGTCGTCGGCCATGGGCTTTGCCCTTCTTTCTCTGTCCGCTCATCCCGGCGAATGCCGGGACCCAGATCCCATAACGGTGTGGCTGATTGGAAGGGCTCAGAGCTCGCTTGGTCAGGTCGCAGGTCCAAACCGTGGCCGAGCCCTTGCCGACGCCGACATCGACGCTGACCTCGAACTCTTGCTTCTTGACGTACTTGCTCATCGCCGCCTCGTCGTATTCGGGCGAGACCAGACCGTCGCGGGCGGCGTAGAGGTCGCCGAACTTGACGCTCATCTTCTCGCGATTGACCGGCTCGTCGGCGCGGCCCACGGCCATGACGATGCGGCCCCAGTTGGCGTCCTCGCCGGCGAAGGCGGTCTTGACCAGCGGGCTCTCGGCGATGGTGCGGGCGATCTTGCGGGCCGACAGCGGGCTTTCGGCGCCGTTGACGGTGATCTTGACGAACTTGCTGGCGCCCTCGCCGTCGCGGACCAGTTGCAGGGCCAGGTCCAGCAGCACGGCCTCCAGCTTCTCGCGGAAGTCGGCCAGGCGGCGGTCGCCGGCGCGGTGGATCTTGGGCGCGCTCGACTTGCCGGTGGCGAACAGCAGCAGGGTGTCGTTGGTCGAGCGGTCGCCGTCCACCGTCACGCAGTTGAAGGTGGTGCGGGTGTAGAGGCTGACCAGGGTCTGGAGGGCGGCCGGGGCGATGGCCGCGTCGGTGGCCACGAAGGCCAGCATGGTGGCCATGTCGGGCGCGATCATGCCCGAGCCCTTGGTGATGCCGGCGATCCGCACCTCGTGTCCGTCGATCAGGGCCGTGGCGTAGGCCCCCTTCGGGAAGGTGTCGGTGGTCATGATCGCCGAGGCGGCGCCGGCCCAGGCGTCCTCGGTGAAACGGGTCTCCACCTCGCGCAGGTTCGAGATGATCTTGCTGTCGTCCAGGATCACGCCGATCACGCCGGTCGAGGCCATCATCACGTCGCGCTGGCGGCAGTCGAAGCGCTTGCCCACGGCCGTGGCCACCCGGCGCACCGCGTCGGCGCCCGGCTTGCCGGTGAAGCTGTTGGCGCAGCCGGCGTTGACCACCAGGGCGCGGACGTCCTCGCCCTTGCTGGCGGCCAGCTGGCGCTTGCACCAGTCGACCGGGGCCGAGCCGACGCCGTGGCGGGTGAACACGCCGGCGCAGCTGGTGCCCTCGGCGAAGCGCATCAGCAGCATGTCCTCGCGGGCGTGCTTGTAGAAGCCGGCGCGGCCGGTGGCGATCTCGACCCCGGCGATCGGCGGGATGGTCGGGAACGGCACGGCTAGGGGGGAGACGGCCAGGCCCGGCTTGCCCGGCGCGCTCTTGGCGGCGGCGGGCGCGGCGGCCGGCTTGGCGGCCTGGACGGCTTCTGGAGAGTCCTGGCCGCCGTCCTTCTGGCCGCGGCGCAGGCCGGCGCGCTTGAGGGCGGCGTTCAGCGGATCGACCAGGGCCCGCTCCAGGGTGTGGCCGACGCTGGCGACGCCTTGGCCGACGATCTCGGCCGGGGTCGGGGAGGTCGTGGCGGAAGCCGCCTTTGGAGCGACCTTCTCAGCGGCCTTGGCTTTCGTCGGCGCGGGCTTGGGAGTCTTGGTCATTTCTTGGCCGGAGCTTGAGCGGGGGCGGACGCCGGCGGGGCGTCGTCGAGATCGGAGGAGGGGGCCTGATCGGCCGAACCCGGAGGGGCCGAGGCCGGCTCCTGCGGCGCGCCGGGCACGTCCTGGGG
>NZ_JBFTZS010000472.1:0-3467 GCF_056406675.1 Caulobacter sp. P1_B12_2
GGAAAAGCCCACCCACGTGGTCTCCAAGGACGGGGCCTACCAGGAGGAGAAGGGCTCGCTGCTGCTGACCGGCGACGTCAAGATCGACAACGGCGCGGGCTACCAGTTCGCCTCGCAGAAAGCCCTGATCGACACCCGCACCGGCGACCTGGTCGGTGGCGCGGCGGTCGAGGGCGCGGGCCCGAACAACGGCGCCGTCCGGGCCGACAGCTATTCGGTCAGCGACAAGGGCGACCGGGTGCTGTTCAAGGGCCGGGTGCGCACGCGCCTCACGCCGCAACAGTGACCACGCCTGATCCCAAGGGGCATGGAGCCAGGCCCAGCGTCTGCTTCCTCTACATCGCCCAGACCCACCAGATCCTGCACAGCCTGCCGATCGCCATCGCCCTGGCGAAGGGCTGGCCCGAGATCGACGTCCACATCGCCACCACGACCCAGGAGCACCTGGACTATGTGCGCGAGCTGCTGGACATCCTGGACGTTCCGCCGATCCCTTCCCGGCTGCTGCCGCCGCCGTGGCTGCGAGACCTGCGACTGAAGGGCGCGACCACGCCGCCCAAGGCCCTGATGTTGGCCGCCAACGCCCGCCGCCTGGGCCGCTACGACGCCGTGGTGACGCCTGAGCGCACCACCGCCCTGCTGCGCAAGCTGGGGGTTAAGGACTGCAAGCTGGTCTACACCCAGCACGGCGCGGGCGATCGCGGCGGGCCGTTCGAACCGCGCCTCAAGCAGTTCGACCTGGTGATGGCCGCCGGCCCCAAGCAGCGCGACCGCATGCTGGACGAGGGCTGGGTCACGCCGCAAACCTGCGCCATGGTCGGCTATCCCAAGTTCGACATCATCGACGCCCTGCCCGGTTCGCCCTTGCCCGTGTTCCCCGAGGCCAAGCCGCTGGTTCTGTACAACCCGCATTTCCACCCCACCCTGGGGTCCTGGCCGCGATGGGGCCGGCGGATTCTCGAGCAGTTCGCGGCGGACGAGCGTTACAATCTGATCTTCGCCCCCCATATCCGCCTCTTCGAGGGCGCGGATCCCAGGACGATCGAGGCCCTGGCCCCGTTCGTCGACCACCCGCGCATCCATCTTGACCTGGGCGGGCCCGCCGCGATCGACATGACCTACACCCGCGCGGCCGACATCTATCTGGGCGACGTGTCCAGCCAGATCTACGAGTTCCTGCGCACGCCCAAGCCCTGCCTGTTCCTCAACGCCAGCAACGCTGACTGGCAGGGTGACGAGAGCTTCCATCACTGGCGCTACGGGCCGGTGCGGGACGACGCCGAAGGCGTGGTCGACGCCGTGGCCTCGGCCCAGGCCGGGCACGCCGACTATGTCGACGCCCAGAAGCGCGGCTTCGCCGAGAGCTTCGATCTTCAGGAAACGCCCTCGTCGGTTCGCGCCGCCCAGGCGATCGTCGATCGCCTGCCTTCGGGATCCCGGCGCCGACGATGAGCAGCGAGTCCAATGTCTTGAAGCGGGTTCTGGCCAATGCCGGAACCCTGCTTGGCGGCCGTACGGTCAACGCCGTGGTCGGGCTGGCCTATATCGCCCTGACCGCGCGCGGCCTGGGCAAGGAACTGATGGGCGTGATCGTGCTGATCAACGCCTTCGCCCAGTTCCTGGGCGAGGTCGCCAAGTTCCAGTCCTGGCAGACCCTGCTGCAATACGGCGCTTCGGCCCTGCTGCAGGGCGACCGCGCGCGCTTCCAACAGGTGCTGCGGTTCACCGTGCTGCTCGACAGCCTGGGCGCGGTCGTGGGGGTCACCCTGGGGGTGATCGGCGCCCTGCTGTTCGGCCACTTCCTGGGCTGGCCGGCCGCGCTGTCGCCGGCCGCCGCCTGCTACGCCCTGTCGATCGCGGTGATGGACTCGGCGACTTCGGTGGGCCTGCTGCGCCTGTTCGATCGTTTCCGCTTCCTGGCCGCCGAACAGGCCGTCAGCTCGACCGTCCGCCTGATCGGCTGCGCCGTGTGCTTCACCCTGCACGCCCCCATCGAGGCCTATCTGGCCGCCTGGGCGGCGGGCACGGTCACGGCCTTCATCTACGTCAACAGCGTCGCCCTGTGGGACCTCAACCGCCGCCAGCTGCTGAAGGACTTCACCTTCCGGGGCCCCCTGTCCGAAGGCCTGCCGGGCGTCTGGCGCTTCGCATGGGCGACCAATTTCAGCGGCACGATCGACAGCGCCTTCAGCCAGGTGATCACCCTGGTGGTGGGCTCGGTGCTGGGTCCGGCCCAGGCGGCGATGTGGCGCGTGGGCCGCCAGGTGGCCGACGGCATGGCCAAGCCGGCCAAGCTGCTGGTGCCGGCCCTCTATCCTGAACTGGCCAAGATGCGCGCCACCGGCGGCGAAGAGGCCATGCGCACGCTGTCGCGCCAGATCGGCCTGATCGGCGGCGCGGTGGCGGGGGTGCTGCTGCTGGTCTCGATCCTGTTCGGCGACGACGTGCTGACCATCGTGATGGGCCCGGCGTTCGCGGCCGGGGCCAGCATCATGAACTGGCAGGTGGCCGCCGCGGCCATCGGCGTGCTGGCCATGCCGCTGGAGCCGATGCTGGTCTCGCTGGGCAAGGCCGGCCTGGCCCTGCGGGTGCGCGCGGTGGTCTGCGCCATCTACCTGATCGCCCTGGTTCCCCTGATCCGCGCCGTGGGCCTGAACGGCGCCGGCGCGGCGCTGGTCGGCGTCGCCGCCGCCCTGGCGCTGGGCATGTACTGGGCCCTCAAGCGCAGTCTGAAGGCCGATCCAGCAGTCGCCCGGGCCTCCGCGTCAATGCCCCACAAAGACGAACAAACTTGCGCCGACAGTGAAAACGGCGCCAAAGGCCTCTCGCAATGATTACTCCGACGTCCTCCTCGCGAACCGTTAGATTCGCCGATTTCCCCACCCTGACGGCCGCGCTCGACTTCGCCGCGACCGGTGAAACGGGGGTCAACCTCTACTCGCTGCGCGGCGAGCTGGTCGAGGCGCTGCCCTACGCCAGGCTGCGTGAGCAGGCGCTGGAGATCGCGCCGCGCCTCCTGGCGACCGGGGCCAAGCCGGGCGACAGCATCGGCCTGATCGCCGACACCGAGGCCGACTTCGTGCGCGCCTTCTTCGCGTGCCAGTACGCCGGCCTGATCCCCGCGCCGCTGCCGCTTCCCGCGCCGCTGGGCGGCCGCGAGGCCTATGTCGAGCAGATCGCCCGCATGCTGGGCTCGGCCCACGCCAAGTTGCTGATCGGCCCGACCGGCATGAAGGACTGGGTGGCCGAGATCGCCGCCAAGGCGCCGCTGGACTTCGCCGGCGTGCTCGCCGATCTCCCGGAGAGCCCCAACCAGGAAGGGGGGGGCGACGCCCTGCCCGAGATCGCGCCGGACAACACCTGCTACCTGCAGTTCTCGTCGGGCAGCACGCGCTTTCCGACCGGGGTCGGTCGCACGCCGCCATCGCAAGCCGCCGCCCGAGCTGCTGAACCCTCACGATGAAGCC
>NZ_JBFTZS010000473.1:0-3450 GCF_056406675.1 Caulobacter sp. P1_B12_2
GGTCACCAACGACCTGCTGGCGGCCCTGGTCGGCATGAGCACGGGCGGCGGCATCAGCGAGGGCGTCAACCTGATGGGCAAGCAGGTCACCGCCGAGACCGACAAGTCGGTGCTCAAGAACAAAGAGGCGAGCTGGAGCTACAACCAGAGCCGTTCGGCCACCGGGGTGAAGATCGAGGTCCTCGACAAGTTCGGCAAGACGATCGCCTCGGTTCTGCCCGACGACATGTCGGGCGGCGACCACACCTTCAAGTGGGACGGCAAGAGCACGCCGGAAGGCGTCCAGCAGCCCGAAGGCGGCGAATACACCATCAAGGTGACCGCGACGGACTCGGAAGGCTCGAAGATCACCACGACGGCCAAGGGACGCATCGAAGGCGTCGTCACCAAGGTCACCAACGAGAGCGGCGTCAACATGGTCTGGATCGGCGACACGAAGGTGCCCCTCGACTCCGTGATCGGCGTCACCAACGCCCCCACGGCGACCACCTAGCGGCCGTCACGAGATGAATGGGCGTCAGAATGACGCCGACGCGGTCTCCAGCCTTCCCGATGGAAGCAGAGGCCCAAACGCAAACCGCGCTGAACCCTCAAACCTTTGAATTTCATCGCAGGATCGTAGTCATGAGCATCAACAGCGCCATGCTTGCCGGGGTTTCCGGCCTGATCTCCAACTCGTCGGCCCTGGCCGCGATTTCGGACAACATCGCCAACGTCAACACCGTCGGCTACAAGCGCAGCTCGGCCAACTTCTCGACGCTGGTCACCTCGCAGAGCAAGAACGCCACCTACAGCGCCGGCGGCGTGCGGGCCCAGACCCACCAGTTCGTCAGCCAGCAGGGCCTGACCCAGGCCACCACCTCGAACCTGGACCTGTCGATCGCCGGCTCGGGCTTCTTCGTCGGCACCGAGAAGCCGGAAGGCCTGACCGCCACCGACAGCCGCTCGTTCACGCGCGCCGGCTCGTTCCAGCTCGACAATCTGGGCTACCTGCGCAACGACGCCGGCCTCTATCTGCAGGGCTGGCTGGCCGACCCGGTGACCGGCACGATCACCCCCGATCCGTCGGACCTGACCCAGCTGTCGTCGATCAATGTCGGCACGGTCGGCGGCACCRCCGAGAAGACCACCCGCGTCGGCGTCAACGCCAACCTGCGCTCGGAACAGCCGGTCTCGGCCGCGGCCAACGCCGTGATGGCCAAGGCCGCCCTGCTGGACAGCAGCGGCGCGACCAACAACTATTCGGTCTATTACAGCCCGACCGGCAACGGCAACGAGTACGCCGTCGAGGTCCGCCAGGCCGGCGTCACCGTCGCCAAGGGCGTCAACACCTACAACCCGGCCACCGGCGCCCTGGTGACCTCCACGCTGCCCGGCACCGCGCCGAACGTGCAGATCGCCGCCGGCCCGCCCGCCGTGACCCTGACCCAGACCCAGCTGGGCGTGAACAACAAGACCGACGCCGTCAACAGCGGGGCCTACGATCCGACGACCCGCTCGATGTCGGACTACGCCAAGGACCCGACCACGGGCGTCAAGCCGGACTTCGAGATCCAGATCCCGGTCTCGGACTCCAAGGGCGGCCAGCGCACCGTCACCCTGTCGCTGCTGAAGGGTCCGGGCCCCAACGAATGGTTCGCCGAACTGCGCGCCAAGCCGGGCGACCTGGACAACAACACCAACGGTCAGATCAGCTCGGGCAAGATCACCTTCACCACCGACGGCAAGCTGAGCTCGGTTGGCAATCTGTTCGGCGGCGTGACCCCGACGGCGATCAACATCGGCGCGTCCGATCCGGCCGTGGCCAACCTGGCCCCCCCCGCCGTGACGCCGCCGCGCTGGGCCGACGGCCTGGGCATCGACACCCAGAACATCCAGATCGACCTGGCCAGCGCCGCCGGCGGCCTGACCCAGTACAACAGCCAGTCGGTGGTCCAGTCGGTCAACACCAACGGCACCGCCTTCGGCAACCTGACCAACATCGAGGTCGACGACCAGGGCTATGTCTCGGCGATCTTCGACAACGGCGTGACCCGCCGGATCGCACAGGTAGCGATCGCGACCTTCTCCAACCCCAACGGATTGAAGGGGGTGAACGGAAATGCATATCGCGTCACCAATGAAAGCGGCACCTATAGCTTGAAGACTCCGGGTGGCGGCGGCGCGGGCGTGATTGCTCCGTCCACGCTGGAAGCTTCGACGGTCGACTTGTCGACCGAGTTCACGGGGTTGATCACGACACAGAGAGCCTATTCGGCTTCGTCGAAGATCATCACCACCGCTGACCAGATGCTAGAAGAGCTTCTGAGCATTAAGCGGTAATTACAGGTCTTAACTGACTTTAATTACCCTGTGTCACATTGATACATCACGAGAGTGGGGAGAAAGCCTTTGTTTCAGTCTTTCTTTACTATTGGAATTAAGCGCCTGTTATTTCCCGGCGCCTATATTCCTCTCCAACAGTGATGGTTGTGGGAAAGGCGTAAAGCCATGTTGCAGCAGCAGCGCACGAACAGCCGGGGTGAGAAGTACGTGATCGGTCCGACCGGCGCGCCGCTAACTCTCTCGGATTTGCCGCCTCCGGAAACCCAACGTTGGGTGATCCGGCGCAAGGCCGAGGTGGTGGCCGCCGTTCGCGGTGGTCTCCTCTCGCTCGACGAGGCGTGCGATCGGTACAAGTTGACCAACGAGGAGTTCCTCGCCTGGCAACAATCGATCGAACGTCACGGCCTGGCGGGTCTTCGGACCACGCGGCTTCAGCAGTACCGCTAGTTCGCGGGACTGAAAGCGTAGGCCGCGCAAGGGTTTCGACCCTCCAGCGGTTCGAGTTCTACAGATCAGCGGCCGCGTCCCTCGGGGCGCGGCCGCGACCTTTTGGCGCCCCCGGGTCCCTCTTGCAGGGGCCTTTTGTAAACGACCCGTTTACCTTGCACTGGGTAAATCCTGCCTAGCGACGGCGTGCTCCGGCGCGCAGCGGCTAAGCGTCCTCGTCGGGACGCCTTCAGGGGTAGGGCGTAGGTTGGATAAGTTCCTCAGCGCGATTCAGAGGTTTGGCGTCGGCCGTCTGGCCGCCCTCATCGGCGTCGTGGTGGGCGCGATCGCCGTGATCGCCGCCGTGATGATGATGATGAGCAAGCAGCCCAACGAGCTGCTGCTGTCCAATGTCGATCCCAAGGAATCCGCCGCCGCCACCCAGGCGCTCGACGCCGCCAACATCAAATATGAGACCAAGAGCGACGGTTCGACGATCTATGTCGCCCGCGACAAGGTCAACGCCGCCCGCCAGCTGATCTTCACCAAGGGCCTCGTGACCTCCGGTTCGGTCGGTTACGAGATCTTCGACACCGGCAGCGCGCTGGGCCAGACCGACTTCGTTCAGCAGCTGAACCGCCAGCGCGCCCTGCAGGGAGAGCTGGAGCGCACCATCCAGGGCTGGGACGGCGTCAAGGC
>NZ_JBFTZS010000474.1:0-3445 GCF_056406675.1 Caulobacter sp. P1_B12_2
GCTCAGCAGGGCCTGAGCCACGCCCTGGCCGATCAGGAACAGGAACTTGCCGCTGACCACCGGGCCCATGCCCGCCGTGCCGGCCAGCAGGCGGTCCGCCACGCCGGTGCTTTGCTCATTCATCAGGCCCAGCGCCCCCTGCATGGCCGAGAACAGGGCGAACAGGATCATCACCGCCCCGGCGTAGTAGGCGATCACCCCGCCGCCGGTCTTGGCGTTCTTGATCGCCTCGCGCTCGAAGAAACCGCCGTCGTCGTGGGTGGGCGTCTCGCGCATCAGGGCCGCGGCGCTTTCGGCGTTCTCGGCCTGCTCGTCGGTGTAGCCGCCCAGCGCCGGCTCCAACTGGCTGAGCGTGCGGCGCAAGGTGACGTCCGGCAGGGCGTCGGCCAGAACCTGCTGCACCCGGGCCTGGGCCAGGGGCGCGGCGACGGCGCGACTGGGGTCGGCGACGATCAGGAACGGCTTGTCRGCCGAGGCCGGATCGGCCCGGATCACCAGGCCGGCGTCGGCCTGCCCGGCCTTGACCCGCCGCCGCACCTCGTCGGCCGTCGCCGCCGTCTCGGCGCGGACCTCGGGCGAGCGAACCAGCGCCGCCGCCAGCCGGCCCGAGTCCGCCGTGCGGGCCGTGTCGGCCACCGCCAGCTTCAATTGAATGTCGTCGCCCGTCGTCCCGGCGAACACCGAGGAGAAGATCAGGAACACCAGCGGCGGGAGCAGGAAGGTCATCAGCAGGGCGCCGCGATCGCGCCACAGGTCCAGCGCCATCACCCGCACCATGGCGGCGATCTTCCAGAAGGCCCCTCTTCCAAGAGCAAGCATCACGCCGCCAGCTTCCGGTCGGCCACCAGGCTGAACAGATTGGCCAGGGACGGCTCGCGCACCCGGATCTCGCGCGGCGTCAGCCCCGCCTTGCGCAGGCGCTTGTCCAGCCTTGCCGCCGCCGCGTAGCCGTTGGCGTCCAGCCGCGTCCAGACCGTCGATCGCCCCGTCGGCTCCAGCCCCTCGGCGATCAGGCAAACCTCGCCGGCGGCGTCGACCTCCCCCGTCAGGTGGACCTGAACCTCCATCCGCTCGCCGAACGCCTCGGCGATCAGGGCGTGGGGCTGACCTTCCAGCACCAGCTGGCCTTCCCGCAGAAAGCCGACGCGGTCGGCCAGGGCGGCGGCCTGGTCCAGGTCGTGGGTGGTCATCAGCACCGCCACGCCCAGGTCGCGCAGCCCCCGGATCACGGCGTCCAGCGCCTCGCGGGCGTCCAGATCGACGCCGACGGTCGGCTCGTCCAGGATCAGCAGGCTGGGTTCGTGGACGATGGCGGCGGCGATGTTGGCCCGGCGCTTGTAGCCGCCCGACAGGTGCTTGATCGGCACGTGGGCGCGATCGATCGTCCGGGTCAGCTCCAGGGCGCGRCGCACGGCCGCCGCCACGCCCGCGCGCGGCACGTCGGCCAGGGCGGCGAAGGTCTGGATGTTCTCGGCCACCGTCAGGTTCGGATAGAGGGCGATCTCCTGGGGGACCAGCCCCAGGCCGGCCCGCGCGCCCGCCACGCGGGTGGGGTCGCGCCCCTTCAGCAGAACCACGCCTTGGTCAGGCCGGATGCGGCCGCAGATGGCGCGGATCAGGGTGGTCTTGCCTGCCCCGTTGGGGCCCAGCAGCGCGTAGATCTCGCCGGGGCGCAGCACCAGGTCGACACCGCGCAAGGCAGGCTTGCCGCCATAGGCGTGGACCGCGCCGCTCACCGTCAGGACGGGCTCGGCGGTCACGCCGCCGCCTTGCGCCGTGCAAAGAGGTCGCCGACGTAACGGCCCAGAAGATCGCCGCAGCCGACCCGGGCCAGGGCGCCGGAGGCCTTGGCCAAGTGCTCGTCCATGACCTGTCGGGCGCCCGTCAGACCCAGGGTGGAGACCACCGTGGCCATGGCCGCGTCCTTGCCCACGTCCTTGCCGGCCGCCTCGGTCGAGCCCTGGGCGTCGATCAGGTCGTCGCGAATCTGGAAGGCCAGGCCGATGTGGCGCGCGAAGACGCCCATCGCCTCGACCCCCGCTTCGGGCGCCCCGGCGACGATCGCCCCGCCCTGGGCGGCGGCGATGATCAGCACGCCGGTCTTCTCGTGATTGAGGCGGTCCAGCGCGGCCGGATCGCGTAGCTGGTCGCGGTCGAACAGGTCGCGGGCCTGGCCGGCGATCAGGCCCGAAAAGCCCACGGCCTGGGCCGCGCGGCCGGCCAGCTCGGCGCGCAGCGAGGCCGGCACGCCCTGGTCGGCGGCGATCACGGCGTAAGCCTGGTTCAGTAAGCCGACCCCGGCCAGGATCGCCGTGGCCTCGTCGAAGGCGCGGTGGATGGTCGGCAGACCGCGCCGCAGTCCCGCGTCGTCCATCGCCGGCAGGTCGTCGAGGATCAGCGAGGCGGCGTGGATCATCTCGAACGCGCAGGCCACGTCCAGGGCCGCCCCTTCGGGCGCGCCGAACTCGGCGGCGGCCAGCAGGGTCACCATCGGGCGGAAGCGTTTTCCGGGCGCCAGCAGCGAGTAGCGCACCGCCTCGACCAACTTGTCGGGCGCCGAGCCCACGGGCGGCGCCAGCTCAGCCAGCCGTCGGTCCACCCCGACGCGCAGGGCCTCGACTCTCTGCAAAAAGGCGGCGTGGTCGTCCATCTCGTGGGTCGCGACCGTTTGTGCACCCCGACGCGGGCGTCCTCATTTGAAGGCGCCCTCGTCGGGCGTCAACCGAAAGGTCCTCGCCTGAAAAGCGAGGGGCACGGACGAGCGTGGATCAGCCCCGGCAGAAGCCGAAGAAGCGCTTGATGGCGGCCCGCTCGGCCGCCGTGCGGGCGTCCTGCGGATAGGCCCTGTCCTCGACCTGGTTGATCAGGCCCGTCTTCTCGAAGGCGGCCAGCACCACGTCGCCCAGCGGGATTTGGCCGACTGCCTCCCAACCTCCGGTCATCTCGGACGAGGACAGTTTGACGGCATAGCGGCCCTGCGCCTTGCCGGACTGGAGACGCACCGTTCCGGGCCCTGCCTTGCCATGGGCCAGGTTCGTGTGAAACCCGATGGCGGGCGTCTTTCGGGCGCAGGAGAAGATGATCCCGACCACGTCGCTGTCGGGCAGGCCGTAGGCCAGCCGTTGTTCCTTTTCCGGCGTGGCGAAGGCGTTCCACTTCATGCCGTCGGGGGCCGGCGCGGCCTTTTGAGCGGTCATCGACATCGGCGGCGCGGTCGTCGAACACGCGCCCAGAACCACCGCGCTGGCGGCCAGCAGCAGCCACAACCCCTGACGCTTCATCATCCGTCCCCGTTCAGCCCACCGTCGATCTAGCCCCGTTCGACGCAAATGGCGACGGGCCACGGCCCGGGATGCGCCCCATGGACGGGTTCGGCGGCGCGAGGCAGGGTGGAGCCAGCTGGCCGGGGGCGGCGTTCAGGAGTGATGTCCATGAAACCCTTCCC
>NZ_JBFTZS010000475.1:0-3441 GCF_056406675.1 Caulobacter sp. P1_B12_2
CTACCGAACAATAGGAGAGTCGCCCCTTTTCCGGGGGCCGAGACCCGATGAACGACCTGACCCGCCCTGAACGCCTGCAGATCATGCTGACCCAGGAAGAGCTCGCCGCCCTGGATGACTGGCGCTTCGCGCGCCGCATGCCCAGCCGCGCCGCCGCCGTACGCGAACTGCTAAAGCGCGGCCTGGAAGCCGAAGGCGTCCAACTGGCCGAGGGCAGGATGCGCTCGCGCGACTTCGGCGTGGTGGACGGTCCGCTGCGCACCAAGGCCTCCGGCGGAGATGGCGAAAGCGCCTGACGCCTCTCCCGCGACACTCATCCCAGACCTCGCCGTTTCCGACCAAGCCTGGCCTTTCCCCAACGTCCACCTTTCGCCGACCGTGAACCGCGCCCATCATCGCGCCAAAGAACGGTTAGGGGCGGAACGTCATGCGGTGGATCCTGCGAGGCCTGTTGGCCGTCGTGTGCCTGGTGGTCGTCGTCATGCTGGGCTTGATCGGGCTCGACCTCGCCACCCAGCCGCCCAAGCCCGACATCCAGGCCCTGATCGCCAAGGGCGCCACTTACGACGTGCGCATCCGCCGCGACGAATGGGGCGTGCCGCACATCCTGGGCCGGCGTGACGCCGACGCGGCGTTCGGCTTGGCCTACGCCCAGTCGGAGGACGACTTCGCCACCGTGCAGTCGGTCACCCTGGCCACGCGCGGAACCCTGGCCCGCACGACCGGACCGAAGGCGGCGGTCACCGACTATCTGGTGGGGCTGCTGGACGTCTGGCCGACGGTCGAGTCCGGCTACCCCAAGCTGCCGGCCGATCTGCGCGCCGTGCTCGAGGCCTATGCCGACGGGGTCAACGCCTACGCCGCCGCTCACCCCAAGGCCGTGACGCCCGGCCTGCTGCCGGTGAGCGGCAAGGACATCCTGGCCGGCTTCGTGTTCAAGCAGCCGTTCTTCTATGGCCTGGACGGCGAGCTGAAGCGGCTGAACGCGCCGGAGACGCCGCAGAAGGAGCCGCCCAAGGGCTCCAACGGCCTGGCCCTGGCCCCGTCGCGCACCGCCGACCACCTGCCCCGCCTGCTGGTCAATTCGCACCAGCCCTATACCGGCCCGGTGGCCTGGTACGAGGCCGTGGTGGAGAGCGGCGAAGGCTGGCACGTGGCCGGCGGCTTCTTCCCCGGCGCGCCGTTCATGCTGCACGGCCACAACGCGCACCTGGGCTGGGCCAACACGGTCTCCAAGCCCGACCTGTTCGACGCCTACCGGCTGGTGATCAATCCCGACAACAAGAACCAGTACCGGCTGGACGGCGCCTGGCGCGACTTTCAGCGGCACGACGTGAAGATGAAGGTGAAGATCTGGGGTCCGATCGTCATCCCTGTGACCAAGCAGGCCCTGCGCACCGTCCACGGCCCGGTGCTGGAGACCAAGCACGGCCTGTTCGCCCTGCGCTACGCCGGCATGGGCGAATACCGCCAGCCGCTGCAGTACTGGCGGCTGAACAAGGCGCGGAACGTCGAGGAATGGCGGGCCGGCATCGCCACCCACGCCCTGCCCAGCCTGAACTACATCTATGCCGACGCCGCCGGGAACATCGGCTTCGTGCACAACGGTCAGTATCCCAACCGCCGCGAAGGCGTGGACTGGAGCGGGGTGCTGGCCGGCGACCGGTCCGACCTGATCTGGCAGGGCTACCGCCCGGTGGAGGCCATCCCCCAGCTGTGGAACCCCAAGTCCGGCTACGTCTACAACTCCAACAACAGCCCGTTCCTGGCCAGCGATCCGGCCGACAACCTCAAACCCGCGGACTTCCCGGCCAGCGAGGGGCTGCAGACCAACGTCACCAACCGCGCCCTGCGCATCCAGGAACTGGTCGGCGCCGACACGGCGATCACCGACGAGGCCTTCCGCCGCTACAAGTTCGACATCACGTACAGCGAGCATTCGTCCGAAGTGGCGATGATCACGGCGCTGACGGCCCTGGATCCGGGGACGGACGCCGACCTGAAGGCCGCCCAGGCGATCCTGCGCGGCTGGGACCGGCGCACAGATGCCCACAACCGCGCCGCCGCCCTGGCCTCGCTGACCATCCAACCGATCCTGGTCGCCCAGATCAACGGCGACACGCCGCCCGCTCCGATCGACAGCCTGAAGGCGGCGATCGCGACCCTGAAGACGAACTTCGGCCGCCTGGATCCGGAATGGGGCCAGGTCAACCGCATCCGGCGCGGCAAGGTCGACCTGCCCATCGACGGCGGGGCCGACACCTACCGCTCGGTCTGGGGCATTCCGCAGAAGAACGGCACGCTGACCGCCGACGCCGGCGACACCTTGATCATGTTCGTGCGCTGGGACGCGGCCGGCGTGGTGCATTCCGACAGCATCCACCAGTTCGGCTCGGCCACCCTCGATGCGGCCTCCCCGCACTACGCCGACCAGACCCCGCTGTTCGCGACCATGCGCACCAAGCCGGTGCTGTTCACCGAGGACGAACTGAGAGGACATGTGCGGGAGGATTACCGGCCCGGGAAGCGCTAACGGCCGCCCGGCGCCATGACTTCGCCGTGGTCGCGCGCTTGAACGTCACCATGGGCCAAGGTTAAGGTCCGCCGCCATTTCTCCAACGTCAGAGACCTCTCCATGCGCAAGATCGTGATCCTCGCCACCGTGGCCGCCGCCCTGCTGGTTTCGGCCTGCAACACCGTCGCCGGCGTCGGCCAGGACGTGTCGGCCGCCGGCCGCGCCGTGACCAACACCGCCAAGGACGCCAAATAGTCGCAGCATCGAAGGTTGCGGACCTCGACCGAACGGGGTCCGCGAACCCTGGTATAGTTAAGCTGCACCGTAGCATGGCAGCGCTCGCTTCGCCTTTTTCCAAGGTTGACCGTGGCTTATCCACAAAACCCGAAAACAATTGTGGTTAACCCGGTCGAGTAACGGTGTTTCAATTCGCTCGCCTTGCGGGCGAATGCTTATGCCGATAGCCCTTCATCTCAACGAAAACTGATTCAAAATAGCGCATGCGACCGCGCGCCCCCTTTCACTGGGACCTTCGCGGAGGCATATCCACGCCCATGAACGAGCAGACCTCCTCCTGCCCGCCTCCGGTCAGCATGCTGACCGGCATGAAGCGCGGCGTCCGCCACCGTTGCCCCAACTGCGGCGAGGGACGGCTGTACACGCGCTATCTGAAGGTCGATCTCGACTGCGAGGTCTGCGGCCACGATCTGGCGCGCTATCCGGCCGACGACGGCCCGGCCTATTTCACGATCCTGATCATCGGCCACCTGGTGGTCGCGCCGCTGCTGCTGTTCCCGTTCATCTGGAAGCTGTCGCCGGCGCTGGTGGTGCCGCTGACCGTGCTGCCGCTGGCCGCCCTGACCCTGATGCTGCTGCCCCGCGTCAAGGGCGCGGTGATCGGCGCCCTGTGGGCCGTGGGCCTGCGC
>NZ_JBFTZS010000476.1:0-3418 GCF_056406675.1 Caulobacter sp. P1_B12_2
GCCCTGGGCCAGCAGCGGCTCGGCCCGCTTGATGTCGACCTGCGACTTGGCCAGGGCCGCCTGGCTGCCGCTGGCCTGGGCCTCGGCCAGACGGATCTGGGCCGCGTTGCTGGTCTGGGCCTGCAGATTGGCGTCCAACGCCGCCTGGGCCGACTGCACCGACGCCTCGGCCTGGGCCAGTTTCTGGCGATAGATGCGGTCGTCGATCTGGACCAGCACCTGGCCCGCCTTCACCGTCTGGAAGTCCTTGACCGTCACCGCGGTCACATAGCCGTCGACCTTGGGGGCCAGCAGGGTGACGTAGCCGCGCACATAGGCGTTCTCGGTGCTCTGCATCGTGCCGGTGAACGGTGGCAGCTTCCAGGCGTAGAGCACTAGCAGCACGCCGCCGATCCCGGCGATGATCACCGGAATGGCCGCGCGCGACCACATCCGCTTGGGCGGCGGCGGCGCGGGCGGCGGGGTTTGCGGGTCGGACATCAGACGGCCTCCACCGGCGTCAGCCGGGCCGCGCGACGTTGGCGCAGCTCGGACCGGACGCGCAGGAACAACAGGTAGGCGAAGACCATCAGGGCCAGCACGGCCACGGTGGCGAACACGTCGTCATAGGCCAGCACCGTGGCCTCGCGGGTCGCCTGCTGGGCCAGCAGGACCGCACCTTCGCCGCTTCGCAGGGCCGGGTCGGTCAGCACCCCGGCATAGGACCCCGACAGCTGCTTCAGCCGCAGGGCCACCTGAGGGTCGGTCAGGCTCAGACGGCTGACGATGGCGTCGGAATGCACCCGCTCGCGGATGGTCATCAGCGTGCCCAGGAAGGCCGAGCCGCCCAGGGCCCCGACCACCTGACCCGTCGAGAACAGCACGATGAAGCTGACGATGTATTCCTGGCCCATCTTGATGGCGCGCGGGAAGCCGGCCAGCAGGGCGGCGGGCAGGAACAGGGCTCCGGCGAAGGCCATCATGCCCTGGCTCAAATACATCTGCTCGGGCCGCGTCAGGCTGGTCGACTGGCTGTCCAGCCAGGCCGCGACGGCGACCATCAGCAGGGCGATCAGGGCCGGGGTGCTGACGTGCTCGGGATTGATCGTGAAGGCCACGATCATCATGCCGGCCAAGGTGGCGAAGAACATCACCCATGACAGCCCGACCAACTGGTCGTTGTTCATGCCCAAGGTCTGAAGCAGGCCGAACGCCCCCGCGCCCTGCTCGGACAGCACGATGCGGAACAACAGGATGATGACCAGCAGGCGCAGCAGGTCGGCGCTGGTCAGCCAGCGCAGGTGGATCAGCGGCTTTCGGCGATGCAGCTCGACCAGGGCGGCGGCGACCAGCAGCGCGATGGCGGCGGCCAGACACCAGCCGATCCAGGCGGTGTCGAACCACCAGACGAAGCGCCCCTGCCCCAGCACCACGCACAGCAAGGCGATGCCCGGCGCGAACAGAGCGAAGGTAAGAAAGTCTCGCCACTCGAACATCTGCACGCGCGGGATCGGCGGCAGGCGCAGCAGGTTGACCGCCGAAAGGCAGACGATGCTCAGCCCGATCTCGGCCAGGTACAGGCCGTGCCATTGGCCGGTGTCGAGCAAGTCGGACGACACCAGTCGCGATAGCGGCAGGGCCAACTGTGCCCAGCCGACGCCCAAGGCGAGGCCRACGATCCGTTTCTCAGGCGGCGCCGCCTCGACCATGTAGAGCAAGGTCAGGGTCGAGAGGGCCGAGGCCGCCATGCCGGCCGCGGCCCGCACGGCGATCGCAGAGCGCAGGTCGTTGCTCAGCAGGTGCGCCAGGCCGACGACGATGAACAGGCCCAGCCCGATGTCGGCGAACAGCCGCAGGCCGTACTGGAACCGGAACTTCACCGCCAGCAAGCCGATCGTGGCGTTGGCGGCGGTGTAGGCGATCGACAGCCAGGCCGACTCGCTGGTGTAGGCGCCCAGCGAGCCCTGGATCCAGGGCAGGTTGTTGTTGATCAGATTGGCGCCCAGTCCCTGGGTCAGGCCCAGCAGCATCGACACCGCGCCGTAGGCCAGCCCGTGCGACCAGGTCCAAGTCGCGGCTGGGGGCGGCGAAGGCGGCGGGGCTGGGACGGCGCTGTCGGTCACTTCAGAGGAAGCTCCGCCTTGAGAAATCGTTCCGCGTCGACGATCGCATGGCGCGAAGCTATCACCGCGCGACCTATGCTAGGCAAGCGTTCGAGGAGTCCCCGCGCCATGGTTCACCCCGTCTATGCCGACCTGCCCACCACCATCTTCGAGGAGATGAGCGGCCTGGCCCGTGCGACGGGCGCGATCAATCTGGGCCAGGGCTTCCCAGACGACGCGGGACCGATGGCCCTGCGCCGCAAGGCCGGCGAGGCGCTGATCACCGGCACGAACCAGTATCCGCCGATGCGCGGCCTGCCCGCCCTGCGCCAGGCCGTGGCCGCCCACTACGGCCGCACCCAGGGGCTGGACCTGGACTGGGAAAGCGAGGTCGTCGTCACCTCCGGCGCGACCGAGGCCCTGGCGGCGGCGTTCCTCGGCCTGATCGCGCCCGGCGACGAGGTGGTGCTGTTCCAGCCGCTGTACGACGCCTACCTGCCGATGGTGAAGCGGGCCGGCGGCGTGCCGAAGCTGGTGCGCCTGACGCCGCCGCACTGGCGGTTCGACCGGGCGATGCTGGAGGCGGCGTTCAGCGACAGGACGCGGATGGTGGTGCTGAACACCCCGCTCAATCCGGCCGGCGTCGTCACCCCCGACGAGGACCTGGCCCTGCTGGCCGAGTTCTGCGTCAAGCACGACGCGATCGCCGTCTGCGACGAGGTGTGGGAGGCCGTGGTGTTCGACGGCCGCGAGCACCGGTCGCTGATCGGCTATCCGGGCATGCGCGAGCGCACCGTGAAGATCGGCTCGGCCGGCAAGATGTTTGGCATGACGGGGTGGAAGGTCGGCTTCCTCTGCGCCGCCCCCGCTTTGACCAAGGCCCTGGCCGGCGCCCACCAGTTCCTGACCTTCACCACTCCGCCCAACCTTCAGGAGGCGGTGGCGTTTGGGCTGGGCGAGCCCGGCGACTGGTTCGAGACCATGCCCGCCGGCCTGCAGCGCTCGCGCGACCGGCTGGCGGCGGGCCTGCGGGCGGCCGGCTTCGTGGTGCTCGACAGCGGCGGCACCTATTTCCTCAATGTCGACCTGAAGGTCTCCGGGATCGACGAGGACGACCGGACCTTCGCCCTGCGGGCCGTGCGCGACCACGGCGTGGCCAGCATCCCGGTCTCGGCGTTCTACGCGGAAGACCCGGTGCGCCACATCCTGCGCCTGTGTTTCGCCAAGGCGGATGACACGCTGGACGAGGCGGTGGGGCGGCTGGCGAGAGCGCGGGGATAAGCGCGGGGGACGCCCCCTCCGTCACGATGCGTATTCGCATCGCGCCACCTCCCCGC
>NZ_JBFTZS010000477.1:0-3411 GCF_056406675.1 Caulobacter sp. P1_B12_2
GCCGCCGGGACCCAGATCCCAAAGCTGGGGGGTTGATGGGAGGAGCTCAGCGCCTTTGGCGTCAGCCACACCGCCATTCCATCTGGGTCCCGGCCTTCGCCGGGATGAGCGGTCTCTAGAGGACATGGACGAACGTCCGCGCCCGTGAAAGCGTAACCGCATGACAGAGACCCCGCCAAAGGTCCCGATTCCCAAGTCCACGGGCCCCCGCGCCCTCGGCTTCTGGATGTGCACGGCCCTGGTGGTCGGCAACATGATCGGCTCGGGGGTGTTCATGCTGCCCGCGTCCCTGGCCCCCTATGGCTGGAACGCGGTGTTCGGCTGGGTGCTGACCATCGGCGGCGCCCTGTGCCTGGCCTTCGTGTTCGCCGGCCTGGCGCGCGCGTTTCCCAAGGCCGGCGGGCCCTATGCCTACACCCAGGAAGCCTTCGGGCCGCTGGTCGGATTCATGGTGGCGTGGAGCTACTGGATCTCGTTGTGGGTCGGCAACGCCGCCATCGCCACCGGGGCGGTCAGCTACCTGTCGGTGATCTTCCCGGCCATCGCCGAGGTCCCGGGGATGCACCTGCTGGTGACCCTGGGCGCGGTCTGGCTGATGGTGGCGATCAACATCGCCGGCGCCCGCCTGGCCGGCGGGGTGCAGGTGGTGACCACCGTGCTCAAGCTGCTGCCACTGGTCGCCGTGGCGGGCCTGGCCTTCTGGGTGATCGGCCGCGACGGCGGCGCGACCCTGACCCCGTTCCGCGCCGCCGACATCCATCCGGGAAGCATCACGGCCGCCGGAGCCCTGACCCTGTGGGCGCTGCTGGGCCTGGAGTCGGCGACGGTGCCGGCCGGCAAGGTCGTGGATCCCGTCCGCACCATTCCCCGCGCCACCCTGGTGGGCACGGTGTTCACCGGGGCGATCTACCTGCTGGTCTGCTCGGCGGTGGTGTTGCTGATGCCGACAGACAGCCTCAAGGCCTCCAACGCTCCGCTGTCGGACTTCGTGGGCCTCTACTGGGGCGGAAACGCCGGCAAGGTGCTGGCCCTGTTCGCGGCGATCAGCGCCTTCGGGGCCCTGAACGGCTGGGTGCTGCTGCAGGGCGAGATGCCCTACGCCATGGCCAAGGGCGGGGTGTTTCCGGCGTTTCTGGCCAAGGAGTCGGCGCGCGGCGCGCCGGTGCGGGCCCACCTGCTGTCGGCCGGGTTTCTCACGGTCCTGGTGCTGATGAACTACGCCAAGTCGATGGCGGACCTGTTCACCTTCATCGCCCTGGTGGCCACCACCGCCTCGCTGTTCGCCTACCTGGCCTGCGCCCTGGCGGCGCTGAAGCTGCAGGCCTCGCGGCGGATCGCCCCGACCACGGCGCTGACGGTGATCGCGCTGCTGGCGGGGGTGTATTCGGTCTGGACCCTGGTGGGCGCCGGCGGCCAGGCGGTGCTGCTGGGCGTGGGCTTGCTGGCCATCGGCGCGCCGTTCTACTGGCTGACGCGGGGCAGGGGCCAGGTGACCAGCGAATGACATTCAAGAAATCCGCTCATCCCGGCGAAGGCCGGGACCCAGATCCTATAGCGGTGTGGCTGATTGGATGGGCTCAGAGTCCGTGGCGTCAGCCTCAAAGCCATTCCATCTGGGTCCCGGCCTTCGCCGGGATGAGCGGATCAAAGAGGGAGAGCGCATGAATATCCGCACCATCCCAGCGGCCGCCGCCCTGGCGCTCACTGCGCTCGCCGCCCCCGGGGCGTCTTGGGCCGCCCCCCTCTACGTCCACGCCGGCAAGCTGGTCGACACCCTGGCCGGCAAGGTGCTGACCGACCAACTGATCACCATCGACGGCGACCGCGTCGTCTCGGTCGCCCCGTGGAAGACCGCCCCCACCGACGGCAAGGTCATCGACTGGTCGAGCCGCATGGTGCTGCCGGGCCTGATCGACATGCACACCCATCTGGTCGACCAGGAGCAGACCGAGAACATCGCCGAGCCCCTGCTGACCACGGCCGCCTACCAGGCCTATATCGGCGCCGCCCACGCCCGGGTGACGCTCGAGGCCGGCTTCACCAGCGTGCGCGACGTCGGCACCTGGCGAGCGTTCGGCGACGTGGCCCTGCGCGACGCGATCAACGCCGGCCTGGTGCCCGGACCCCGCATGTCAGTGGCCGGCGCCTACATCACCATCCCCGGCGGCGGCGGCGAGATCACCGGCATAGCGGCCGACGTCGGCATCCCCGCCGAGATGCGCGTGGGCGTGGTCGAGGACGCCGCCGACGCGCATCGCAAGGCCGCGAACATCCTGGCCCACCACGCCGACTTCCTGAAGCTGATCGCCACCGGCGCCGTCCTGACGGTCGGCACCGAGCCGGGCCAGCAGGAGCTGACCGAGGACGAGATTCGCGCCGCCGTCGAGGAGGCCGCCAAGCGCGGGACCTACGCCACCGCCCACGCCCACGGGGCCGAGGGCATGAAGTCCGCCATGCGGGCCGGGGTGCGCTCGATCGAGCACGGCTCGCTGATGGACGACGAGGCCATCGCCATGATGAAGGCCAAGGGCGTGTTCCTGGTGGCCGACATCTATGACGGCGACTGGATCGACGCCTACGGCAAGGCCCACGCCTGGCCGGCCGAGACCCTGCGCAAGAACTACGAGACCACCGAGGCCCAGCGGGTGGGCTTCCGCAAGGCCGTCAAGGCCGGGGTCAAGATCGCCTACGGCACCGACGCCGGCGTCTACCCCCACGGCCTGAACGCCCGCCAGCTGCCCTACATGGTCAAGTACGGCATGACCCCGATGCAGGCCATCCAGTCGGCGACCACCGTGGCGGCCGAGCTGATGAAGAAGACCGACGTCGGCGCCGTGGCCCCCGGCCGCTACGCCGACCTGATCGCCGTGGACGGCGACGCCCTGGCCGACATCTCGGTGCTGGAGCATATGAGCGCGGTGATGAAGGGCGGAGTCATCGTCAAGTAACCCTCTCCCGGAGGGGAGAGGGAGGGGCCCGCCGCGAAGCGGTGGGAGGGTGAGGGGTGAAGGCGTCCGACGGCGTGCCGGCAGGGCCGCCGGTCTTGAAACGACGGGGCCTAACTCCGCAGCGCCATGACGATGACGCTCAGGAGCATGAACGCGCACCAGGCGCCGTTACCTAGCCAGCATCGCGTCATGGCTTGCGATAGTTCTGCATCATTCAGCCGGTAGGGCGCACGGCTCAAGAAGAAGCGTGTTCGGGCTTCGCGTGCGGCGAAGGAATAACCCTGCATAGAACGCCAGACGTCGGGATGCCGCTGGGTCAGAAGCGTGTCCACGCTGCTGCTGAGAAAGAGCGTCGTGCCGGCAATAGCGAGATTGGCCAGGAAGAAGGCCAGGAACAGCAGGGCGTTGGTCAGGCTCATGGCCCCAGCTTAGGCGAACCTTGGCCTGGAAGGGAGAGGCGTGG
>NZ_JBFTZS010000478.1:0-3405 GCF_056406675.1 Caulobacter sp. P1_B12_2
GGGCACAAAGGAACGGCCGACGAATCCCCTGACAGGAGCCCCGCCCCATGAGCCAGACCTCGCAGATCACCCGTCGAGGAGCCCTCGCCGGCATCGCCAGCCTGACCGTCGCGCCGGCCCTGGCCAGCGCCGCCGTGCAGACCTACCCCGTGGTCGGCAAGGTCGAGCGGCTGGACCCCGCCCTGGACGCCCTGATCGACGCCGACGCCGTGGTCGAGCAGGTGCTGGACGGTTTCACCTGGAGCGAGGGTCCGGTCTGGGTCGGCGGCCAGGGCGGCTTCCTGCTGGTCTCGGACGTGCCGGCCAACAAGATCCTGCGCTGGTCGCCCCCACAGGGAAAAAATGCCGGCGGCGGCGCGGTCTGGCTGACGCCGTCCGGCTACGCGGGTCCGGAGACGAACAGCCTGCGCGAAGCCGGCTCGAACGGTCTGATCCTGGCGCGCGGCGGACTGGTGATCGGCGACAGCGGCAACCGCTGCATCTCGCGCATCGACCTGAAGACCCAGAAGAAGACGGTGCTGGCCGCCAGCTTCGAGGGCAAGCGCCTCAACAGCCCCAACGATCTGGTCCTGGCCCGCGACGGCGCGATCTATTTCACCGATCCGCCGTGGGGCCTGAAGGGCGACTGGAGTTCGCCCTACCGCCAGACCGACTATTCCGGGGTCTATCGCCTGGGGACCGACAACGTCGTGACGCTGATCGACAGGACCATCGAGCCGAACGGCATCGGCCTGTCGCCCGACGGCAAGACGCTGTACGCCACCGACCGCAAGTCGGGCTGGGTGGCCTGGGATCTGGACGCCAAGGGCGCGCCGACCGCCCGCCGCCAGTTCGTCGATCGCGCGAGCAGCGGCATCGACGGCGGCGACGGCCTGAAGGTCGACCGCGGCGGCAACCTGTGGGCCTCCAGCAAGGACGGCATCTCGATCTTCACCCCGGCCGGCAAGCGGATCGGCGTCATCAGGGCCGACGACGTGATCTCCAACTGCGAGCTGGCCGCCGACGGCCATCTCTACATGTCGTCCAACCACCGCGTGATCCGGGTCAAGGTGAAGGCGAAAAAGCTGGCGGTCTGACTGCGGGACGCCATCGAGACTCAAACTCCGGACAAACCTCAGCCGCACTGGTGTAAAATCCCGAGGCGAATTGAGAATTCTCCCGATTGGTTCGCGGGCCTTCGACGCTCAGCTTGACGGCTGCACGCGGAGAGACGCCATGGCCCGATCGTCCACGAAGTCCGGCTTCCTGACGTTGGGGGCGGGAGTCGGCGCGGCCTTCGTCGCCTTCGCCTCGTCCGCTCAAGCTCAGAACATCGAAGATCGCTACTGGCTGGAGGCCCAGGCGTTCTGGCCCGACATCGACACCACCGTCGAGGTCGCGGGCAGCGGCGGTTTGGTCGGCACGAAGATCGACCTGGAATCCGACCTCAAGCTGAAGGACCGCAAGTCGCTTCCGGCCTTCTTCGCCGGCGCCCGATTCGGCGACCACTGGTCGATCATCGGCGAATACTACGCCCTCAACCGCAGCGCCTCGGCCAGCGCCAATCGGGACATCACCTTCGACGACGTCACCTTCCCCGCCGGCGCCACCATCGCCAGCGAGTTCGACACCGACGTCTATCGACTGGCGGTCGGCTACTCCTTCATCCGCAACGACAAGGCTGATCTGGGCGTGGCGCTCGGCCTGCACGCCACGCAGTTCTCGGTCGCCCTCGAAGGACAGGGCCATGTCGGCTCCGCCGCGGTCCAGACCCAGAACCGCAAGCGTGATGCGCTCGCCCCCCTGCCGACGGTGGGCCTGTACGGCGCCTACCAGGTGACCCCCAGGCTGTCGCTGGGCGGACGGGTCGACTACCTCTCGCTGAAGGTGTCGGATTATGACGGCCGCTTGATCAACGCCGAGGCGCGCGCCTCGTACCGCCTGTTCAAGAACGTCGGGGTCGGCGTGATGTACCGCTATGTCGACTACGACCTCGACATCGAGAAGGATCGCTGGAACGGCGAGGTGGCCTACAAGTTCAAGGGCCCCGCCCTCTTCCTCCAGGCCGCCTTCTAGCGGCCCGGCTCGGTCATGGCCGGCGGATCGCTGGCCGGAAAGCTGTCCTCCAGCGCCTCATCCAGCCGGGCTTCCCGCTCGGCGCGCAGGCGTTCGTTGAGCGCCACGCTGGCCTCCATCCGCGCCAGCTGCTCGGGCGTCGCCGGCCCCTGGTGGCGCGCCTTCCACTCCGACTGCGGCATGCCGTAGACCGCCTCGCGGGCCTGGTCCGGGCTCAACGCCCCCTCGGACGCCTCGCTCACCCAATCGCCCAGGCAGTTGCGGCAAAAGCCGGCCGCGCCCATCAGGTCGACGTTCTGAACGTCGGTCCGTAGACGCAGATGCTCGACCAGTCTGTGGAAGGCGGCGGCGGCGAGACGGTCGTCGATCTTGTTGGTCATGGCGCTGGCTCGCATTGTCGTGTGCGTCACCATTTGGCGGCTCGCGGCCTGATCGGCAATGCAGTCTCTTCAGGGCTGATCGCCCAGATCGAAGATCCGCTCCGCCGGGGCCCACTTCACGCCGGGCTCCGCCCAGGCGACGGGCCGCTGGAACGTGCTCATCAGCGCCTCCCAGGCTTGGACCGCCGGATCGCTCGCATCGGCGGCGGCCTTGGCTTCCGAAGAAAAGCCGGGGCCGATTCCCATGATCATGAACAGCCGATTGCCGCTCAGCCAGATCTCCATCCCGACAATCCCGCTCGACCGGATCGACTCGAGGACGGCGGCGGGCGGACCGCCGGGGGCGTGCCACCGCCGATAGGCCGCGATCGCCTCGGTCTCATCGGCCAGATCCACCGTGAAGCATCGCCGCGTGGTCGACATCGCTCCCTCCCCGTCCGCCATTCGGCGTTTTCATATTTGACGCGTCACGTCATCCATGATGACTTCATCCGATAATGCGAGCCGGGTCAACCAGGCCGCGCTGGAGGAAGCGACCATGGAACACCACCGCAAGACGGCGCTCGCGCCGCTGATCCTGATCGTCACCCTGTTTTTCCTTTGGGGCGTGGCCAACAACTTGAACGACGTGCTGATCCCACATCTCAAGAAGGCGTTCTTCCTCAGCGACCTCCAGTCGGGCCTGGTCCAGTCGGCCTTCTATCTGGGGTACTTTTTCCTGGCTCTGCCGGCGGGGCTGGTGATGCGCCGCTACGGCTACAAGGCGGCCGTGATCGTGGGGCTGCTGCTGTTCGGCGCCGGGGCGCTGATGTTCTATCCGGCCGCCGAGGCGCGGCAGTATTCGTGGTTCCTGGCCGCCCTGTTCGTGCTGGCCTCGGGCCTGGCGTTCCTGGAGACCTCGGCCAACCCGCTGATCACCGTGCTGGGCGATCCGGCCAGCGCCGAGCAGCGCCTCAACCTGGCCCAGGCC
>NZ_JBFTZS010000479.1:0-6262 GCF_056406675.1 Caulobacter sp. P1_B12_2
ACCGGGCCATGCCGCCGCACGACTTCGACCATGCCGAACCGATGCGCGGCCGCGCCGCCCGGCATCCCCATCGCATCCCGGTCCTGGGCTGGCGCGACATCCTGTGGCGCACCTTCCGCGAGATCAGCGTCGACCGCCTGCCCGCCGTGGCCGGCGGCGTGACCTTCTACACCCTGCTGGCCATCTTCCCGGCCATCGGCGCCTTCGTGTCGCTGTACGGCCTGTTCGCCGACGTCGGGGCGGTCGAGAAACAGCTGCAGGAGATGTCCAGCGTCTTCCCCGCCAGCGTCGTCAACATCATCGGCGAGCAGATGCTGCGCCTGGCCGGCCAGGAACAGGCCAAGCTGGGCGTGGCCTTCGGGGTCAGCCTGCTGCTGTCGATCTGGAGCGCCAACGCCAGCATGAAGGCGCTCTTCGACGGGCTGAACATCGCCTATGACGAGGACGAGAAGCGCAATTTCGTCACCAAGACGCTGTGGACCTACGCCTTCACCTTCTGCGCCCTGATCTACGSCGGGATCCTGGCCGGCATCCTGATCGCCGCGCCGGTGATGTTCGAGCGGATCGGACTGAGCTCGGCGGCGCTGATCTGGATCCCGCTGCGCTGGCTGATCGTGCTGGTGGTGACGGCCCTGGCCTTCGCCATGCTCTACCGCTTCGGCCCCTGCCGCGCCCGGCCGCGCTGGCGCTGGGTGATCTGGGGCTCGGTGTTCGGCGCGGCGGCCTGGCTGCTGGGCTCGCTGGGCTTCTCGCTCTACGTCAACAACATCGCCCACTACGACGCCACCTACGGGCCGCTGGGCGCCGTGATCGCCTTCATGGTCTGGATGTGGTTCTCGATCATGACCGTTCTGGTGGGCGCCGAGCTGAACGCCGAGATCGAGCACCAGACCGCCATCGACTCCACCACCGGCCCCGAAAAGCCGATGGGCGAGCGCGGCGCGGCCATGGCCGACACCGTGGGCCTGGCCTTCCACCCCTGGGAGTTCATCCAGCGCGAAGCCGGCACGGTGAAGCGGGTGTCTGGCCGCTATTGGGGTCGCGCCCGCGGCCTGGGACGGACAAAGCCGCCGCCTCCGGCGCCCTGAAGCGGGACTATCGCCCAGTCGCGCGCTCGCCTATGTCGAAGACATAGTCTCTGGGGGAGCAAGGACTTGGCGAGAACGACAACGGCGCGGCCGACGGCCGACGGCGGCGAGGTCATGACACCGGTCAAGACCGCCTGGTCTTCCACGATCGCCGGCGTGGCGCTGGCCGGCTTCATGATCGCCGGCGCGGTCTGGAACCACCTTACGCCCGACATGTACGCCGAGTGGCTGACCGACTTGATCGCCGTGATCTTCACCCTGGTGGCCGCCTATACGATCGTCGGCGTGTGGACCAGCCGGTGGCGGCTGCTGCCGGACCGGGTCGAGGCCAAGGGCCCGTTCCGCGAACGCACCCTGCCGCGCGCCAAGGTCGCCGGCTATCGCCTCGAGCCGTCGAAGGCCATCCGCCTGGAGTCCGTCGACGGCCCCCGGCAGGGCTTGAGCGTTCCGCTCCACGTCGTCGAGAACCCGGTCTGGGCCGCCTGGCTCGACAGCCTGACGAACCTGGACGCCAAGGCGTACGAGGCCGAGCTGGCGATCCTGGAGAAGGACGACCGCCTGGGCGCAACGCCCTCCCGCCGACTGGAGACCCTGGACTCGCTGCGCCGACTGGCAAGCCGGGCCTCCTGGGTCGCCATCGCCTTGGCCCTGTGGCTGATGGTCTATCCCCGTCCCTATGATCTKGCGGTCGCGCTCAACGTTCCGCTCCCGCTCCTCGCCCTGGCCGTGGCGAGCCGCTGGCCGGGCCTGGCGACGCTGATCCGCGACCCGCAGGCCGAACCGACGGTCAACCTGTCGGCCTTCTGGTTCGTGCCCAGCGGGGCCCTGGCCCTGCGCGTCCTGCTCGACATCGACATGGTCGACTGGCTTCCGGCGCTCTGCGCCGGCCTGGGCCTGGCCGCCATCCCGTTCCTGCTGGTCCTGCGGGCCGAGCGCGCCGCGCGACAGCCCTGGATGGCCCTGTTCTCGGCCGTGGTCCTGCTGGGCTGGGGCTGGGGGACCGTCGGCCTGGCCAATTTCGTTCTCGACCGGGCGCCCCCGACGATCCACCGCGCCGTGGTGATCGACCATGGCGGATCGGCCAACGATGATCCCACCCTCAGCCTTCGCGTGATCGACGCCGGGGCGAAGCTTCCGGTGTTCGAGGACCTCGACGTCTCGGCACGTCGTTTCAAGGCCTCGCCGGTTGGCGGCGTCGCCTGCGTCGCCATCTATCCGGGATGGCTGGGCTGGCGCTATGTCTGGATCACCGACTGCCCAGCCGCCACCGCTCACTGACACGCCCAGGACCACCGCATGATCTTCGCCCCCGCCGTCGCCGCCGAATTCCCCGCCATCGTCGATCTGGTCAATTCCGCCTATCGCGGTCAGGGCGCCCAGGCCGGGTGGACCACCGAGGCCGGCTATATCGACGGCCAACGCATCGACCTGGAGAGCCTCAGGGAAGACCTGGCCGAGGCGCCGAACGCCACCTTGCTGACCCTGCGCGACGAGGACGGCGGCCCGCTGCTGGGCTGCGTCTGGATCGAGCCCGACGCCGAGGTCCCGGAAGGCGACGCCTGGTACCTGGGCATGCTGACCATACGTCCCGACCTGCAGGACCGGCAGCTGGGCCGCGCCCTGCTGGCCCACGGCGAGGCCTACGCCCAGGGCCTGGGCGCCAAGCGGGTGCGCATGACCGTCGTCCACCTGCGCGACACGCTGATCGCCTGGTACCAGCGCCGGGGCTACGCCCTGACCGGCGAGACCAAGCCGTTCCCGGTGGGCGAGCGGTTCGGCACGCCGCAGCGCGAGCTGTCATTCGTGGTGCTGGAGAAGGCGCTGTAAGCGTACCGGCGTTCAACGCGTTTGGGCTGCTCGGCCCGCCCCCAAACCTCCCCTTTCGTCCGTCATTCCCGCCCTTGTGGCGGGAASCCCTGGTTCAGCCGACGGTGAAGCGCCWTGGCGCGCCGGCGCGCCACACCCCCGCCCTTGCGGCGGACRGAGGGGTTCCCGCCACAAGGGTCGCGGTCCAGCCAGGCGCGCTGCAGGCGAAGGCCGTTCTCGACCGGTACGACGGGGTCGCTGGCGGCGTAGACGATGAACGCCGGGGGCGGATCGGCGATCAGCCCGGCGTCCGGCTGCAGGGCGTCGTAGAGCGCCTGTTTCGCGACCGGCTCCAGGGGCGGCTTGTCGGCGACCACGGCCCGCCCCTCGGCGTTGGTCGAGATCGGGCCGTAGCCCACGACCAGGGCGTCGGGGCGCGCGCTCTGCTCCGCCGCGGCCGAGGCCGGCGCGGTCCAGGCGTCCGGATAGGCGGCGACCAGGCAGGCGGCCAGATGGCCGCCCGACGACAGGCCCAGGGCGCCCACGCGGCCGGCGTCGATCCCCAGGGTCGGCGCGCGAGCCCGGATCAGGCGCATCGCCTCGACCGCGTCGTCGACCGGCGCTTGCGGGCCGACCGCCGCGTCGGGGAAGCGATGGATCAGGACGAAGGCGTGGTAGCCCAGGCTGTTCAGCCACAGCGCCACCTCGACGCCTTCCTTGCCGGCCATCAGCTGAGTGTAGCCGCCGCCGGCCATGACCAGCATCGCCCCGCCGTGCGGGACGGCGGGGACGAAGGCCAGAACCTGGGGCCGGGCGACGGCCGCGACTTCCAGATCCAGCCGCGGAGCCGTCGGATCGACCAGGGTGAAGCCCAGGTCGGTGCTCGCTTCATCGCCCCAGACATTGAAACGAAAGGTCTCGCCAAACGGCGTTCGGGTCATGAGCAAGCCACGCGATTACAGAAGATGGACCTCTCCCGTCGGAAAGGACCGGGCTGGAGCGACACGACCGCCTTCCATCAGAAGGGGGCCGCGTCGCTCCGCCTGACACGCCTGTATCCGAAGGCGCGCGCCGTCGCCTAGAACTTCGCCCGCACGCCGAAGAAATAGCGCGAGCCGTAGGTCTCGTTGCCGATGCGGCGGACAGCGTTGTTGTTCTCGATCCGCACCTCGTCGGTCAGGTTCACCCCTTCCAGGAAGACGGTGATCTTGTCGGTGACGTTGTAGCTGGCCGAGGCGTCCAGCGAGCCGAAGGCCTCGTTGAACTCCGGCAGGTTGCCGCGGCCGGTCGGGGTGATCAGCCACTGGTCGCGCCAGTTGTACGAGCCGCGAACGCTGAACTTGTTGTTCTCGTAGTAGAGCGAGACGTTGTAGCTCTTCCGCGACAGGCCCGGGAACGGCAGGATCTCGCCGGTCAGCTGGTTGGTCCCCTGGAAGCCCTTGTCCTTTTGATAGGTGAAGTTGGCCAGCAGGCCGAAGCCGTCGAACGGCTTGGGCAGGAAGTCGAAGGCGTACTGCCCGCCGATCTCCAGGCCGTTGATGTTCACCTGATCGGTGCCGTTCACCGGCCGGGTGATGTTGTAGACCGTGCCGTCGATGGTCTCCGGCGACGACTGGTTGATGATGAACGACGAGATTTCCTTGCGGAACACCGTCGCCGAAACGAAGCTTTCCGGGCCGAAATACCATTCCAGGCCGGCGTCGACGGCGATGGCCTCGAACGGCTGCAGGTCGGGATTGCCGCGCGAACCGGTCAGGCCGACGACGTCGATGCTGCGGCGCAGGGCCAGTTGGCTGGGCGCGGCTCGGGCCATGACCTTGCTGCCCGCCAGGCGGCCGATCAGCTTGTTGGGAATGAACTCGAAGCGCAGGTTCAGCGACGGCAGGGTCTTGGTGTAGCCGCCGTCCTGCGAGGCCTGCACGAAGTTCACCTGCTGGGCGGCCCCGGTCCCGGTCTGGACGCGGTTATAGCCTGTCGAGGTGGTCTTGGTGTCGACCACCCGCACGCCGAACGTGCCCGAGATCGGCACGGGCAGGTTCGAGAAGTCGAAATTGGCCTGCACATAGCCGCTGTTGGTCTTCTCCTCGACCGACCAGGTGTCGAGGAACGCCTGGTAGGAGCCGGGATCGCCGAACTTCGCGGCGGTGTTGGGGTTGGGGTTGACCGCGTAGACGTCGTTGACCTTGCCGGCGGCCGTCAAGGTCGCCTGGTAAGTCGCCATGGTGTTGTCGTTCCATTGGCGGATGCCGCCGGAATAGCCCAGGTCGCCGGTCTTGAAGAACGGGATGTCATTGACGGTCGACGTGGAGTCGACGATGCCCGCGATGGTCGCGCAAGGCGCCAGGACGACGCTGACCGCGTTGGCCGAGCTGGCGACGGTGTCGCGGCAGCTCAGGCGCGTGGTGCGCTGGTAGAGGATCTGGTCGGTCTGGAACTGCCGCCCTTGGGCGCYGATCTTGACCGAGGTCAGCCACGACACGTTGGGGCGATAGGTGATGTTGAACTGCTCGGCGGTCTCCTCCGAGGTGTTGTTGCGGGGGTTGAACACCGCGTCCAGCCGGTTGACGCCCTGGCCGGTGGTGACGTCCAGGCCGGGGAACGAGAAGTTCGGCGCCCGCTGGCCGCCCTTGTAGTCGATGATGGCGCGCGGCACGCCGAACACCGTGGCCGTCGAGTTGATCTCGTTGTTCTGGACCTCGGCGTTCGAATAGTCGAAGCGCGCGTCGAAGGTCCATTGGTCCCGCTTCCACTCGCCGCCGAGCGTGGTGGCGTACTGGGTGCGGGTCAGGTCGCCCAGGATGTTGCGATAGGCCAGGTCCATCGGGAAGTTGGCGTCGCTGGTCAACTCGATGTGGTTGACCGTGTTGTCCGCGCCCAGCGTGGTCTTGCTATAGTCGATCAGGCCGCCCGAGGCGCCCAGTTGCAGGAAGCTGGAGTTCACGTCCTCGGTGGCCGTGGCGTAGGTCGCGTCGAAATAGGCCTTGAAGTTGTCGGTCGGCCGCCATTCCAGAATGCCGTTGAACGCCTTCCGCTCGGTCACCCGGCGATCGATGATCAGGCGCGGGATTTCCGGCACCCAGTCCAACGTGCCGTCGCCGTTGACGTCGGTGCTGCGGCCCGGCGTGGCGCCGGTTCCAGTCGCGGTGGCCGCACGGCGAATCCAGCCCGTGGTGCGGGCGTTGTTGCTGTTGAGGTGGCGCTTTTCCCAGGTGCCCGACAGCAGCACGCCGAACTTGTCGTCGAAGAAGGTCTTGCTGCCGATCAGGGCCAGCTTGGGATCGTATTCCTCGGCCAGGTTCGAATAGACGCCCTGGATCGAGCCCGCCACATACGGCGTCTTGCTGTCGAACGGCCGGCGGGTGATGACC
>NZ_JBFTZS010000480.1:0-3389 GCF_056406675.1 Caulobacter sp. P1_B12_2
ATCCTGCCGCCGCCGCTGTGCGACTCCCGCCCGACCATCAACATGCTGCACGCCGCCGGGGTGAAGGTCCTGGCCCTGGCCACGGCCCGCCCGATGCACGACGTCTCGTCGGTGCGCATCGACGACTACCAGGGCGCCCTGGCCATGACCCGGCACCTGATCGAGCTGGGCCACTCCAAGATCGGCTTCATCAAGGGCGATCCGCAGCACACGCCCACGCAGCTTCGCTACGAGGGCTTCGTCGACGCCATGACGGCCGCGTCCCTGCCTATCGATCCGGACTGGGTGGTGCAGGGCCAGTTCACCTACCGTTCGGGCCTGGCCGCCGCCGAACTGCTGCTCAGCCCGCAGGAGCGGCCGACCGCCATCTTCGCCAGCAACGACGACATGGCCGCCGCCGCCCTGGCGGTGGCCCATGGGCTGCAGATCGCCGTGCCCGAGGCCCTGACCGTGGTGGGCTTCGACGACACGCCGATCGCCAGCACCGTCTGGCCCGAACTGACGACCATCCACCAGCCGATCAGCGCCATGGGCCGGGCCGCGGTGTCCCTGATCGTCGACGAGATCAAGGCCGAGCGGGCCGGGGGCTCGCCGCCGCCGACCCATCAGCTGATGAAGTTCACCCTGGTCAAGCGCGGCTCGTCGGGTCCCGCGCCGACCAAGGTCGCGCCGCGCCGCCGTCCCGCGCGGACGTCCTAGGCGCTCGCCCGCAAGGCGGCCGACGCGTCGGTCACATCGTTCCAGAGGCGGGCGGCGCCCCGCACGCCCGAAGCGTCGCCCCAGCGGGCCGGCGCGATCCGGGCCGACCAGCGGTCCGAGAACACCCGGGGGGCGATTAGGCCCGGCAGGCGCTCGTAGATCTCCCCGACATTGGACAGGCCGCCGCCCAGCACCAGCACATCGGGATCGACGATATTGGCCAGCACGGCGATGGCGCGGCCCAGCCGATCGAGATAGCGGTCGAAGGCCTGGACCGCGGCCGGCTCGCCCTGGCGGAAGCCGGCGATGATCGTCTCGCCCGAAGCCTGAACGCCCGTGGCGGCGGCGAAGTCCTGTTGCAGGCCGGTGCCCGAGACCCACATCTCCAGGCAGCCGCGCTGACCGCACCAGCATTGCGGGCCGGGGGTTTCCTCCGGCGTCGGCCAAGGCAGAGGGATGTGGCCCCACTCGCCGGCGATGCCGTTGGGCCCCTCGACCAGGCGGCCGTCGACGGCCAGACCGCCGCCGCAGCCGGTGCCCAGGATGATGGCGAAGGCGACGCGCGCGCCGGCCGCGGCCCCATCGACGGCCTCGGACAGCGCCAGGCAGTTGGCGTCGTTGGCCAGGCGAACCTCGCGGCCCAGGGCGGCGGTGAGATCCTCGCGGAAGGTGCGGCCGTTCAGATAGACCGAGTTGGAATTGCGCATCACGCCCGTGCTGGGCGAGATCGAGCCGGGCGAGCCGACGCCGATCGTGCCGCGCCCGCCGGCCTGCTGTTCGACCTGGGCGACCAGGTCGCGCACCGTCTCGATCGCCGCGTCATAGGCGCCGGGATTGGGCGCGCGCACACGGGCCAGATAGTTGCCTTGGGCGTCCAGGGCGGCGGCCTCGACCTTGGTGCCGCCGAAATCAATACCGACCTGAATCACCAGTAGGGCTCCCAAGGGCGGGTCAGCCGCACCAAAGCTTCGAGGAAGAAGTAGTCGCCCCAGAGACAGGCCTCATCGACCCCGACGCCGTTGGGCATGTGATAGACCGCATGGGCCAGCACGCCCGTGCCCGCCTCGCCCGGCGGCAGCATGTAGCGCTCGCCCAGAGCCTCGACCGTGGCCACGGCGGCGCCCGCGTAGGCGGCGCGGTCCGGGTCGGTCAGGGGCAGGGCCCGGGCCAACTCCAGCAGGCCGCAGGCGGCGATGGCGGCGGCCGAGCTGTCGCGCTCGTGCGGCGGGCCGGTGAACACCAGGTCCCAGCAGCAGATCAAATCGGACGGCAGACGGTTCAGATAGTAGTTGGCCAGGCGGGCGCTCAGGTCGAGCAGCGACGGATCGGCCTTGTAGCGGTGGACCAGCGGAAAGCCGCTGATCCCCCAGGCCTGGCCGCGCGCCCAGCACGAGCTGTCGCTGAAGCCCTGGTGGGTCTTGCCCATCCTTGGCGCGCCGGTGACCGGGTCCATGAAGAAGGTGTGGAAGGTCGAGCTGTCGGGCCGCACGATGTAGCGCGCGGCCTGGCTGATATGGCTGTCGGCCGCGTCGGCGAAGCTGCGATCGCCGGTCACCTGGCTGGCCCAGTAGAGCAGGGGCAGGTTGAGGTTGCAGTCGATGATCATCCGCCCGGCCTGCTCGGGATCGCTCAGATCGCCCCAGGCCTGGATGATGCCGGCTTGCGGCAGGTAGCGGGCCAGCAGCAGGCGGGCGGCCGCGAGCGCGGCGTCGCGCGCGTCAGGATCGCCGGTCAGCTTGTAGGCCGCCACGCAGGACAGCGAATAGAGGAAGCCCAGGTCGTGGTGGTCGACGTTGATCCGGCGATCGACGCGGTCCTTGAAGCTGCGAACCTGCCGCTCGGCGGCCTGACGGTAGCGCGCCTCGCCGCTGACCTCGTAGGCCAGCCACAGCATTCCGGTCCAGAAGCCGTTGGTCCATTCGACGTTGTCGATGGCCGGGTAGACCCCGCCGACGCTGGACGGCGCGGGGAAGGCGTCGGTGAACACCGCCAGGTTGGCGTCGATGCGCGCCAGCACGGCCGCCAGTATGGCGTCCAGGGCCGCGCGGTCGGGGCCGCGGCCTTGCAGGGCGTCGCGCGGGGTCAGCGGCTCGCGGGCCGGATCGCCGGCGGGTGAAACGGAGGAAGCTTGGGACATGAACTAGTCGACCTTGGCTAGATCGGCGTCGGGGAGGGCGGTCTTGAGCGCGCGGTCGGCGTTCCGGGGCTGGCCGGGCGTCGGCGACAGGGTGAACAGCGAGGCGGCCCAGAACAGCGCCGCGCCCACTGCGATCAGCAGGTAGGTGTGGGGGAAGCCGATCAGGTCGTAGGACTTGCCCACGATCGGTGACAGCACGGCCAGGCCCAGGGAATGTCCGAAGCTGACGCCGACCAGGTAGAGCGTCGAGGCCAGCCGGGTCTCGAAGTGGGCGGCGATGTAGCGGAAGATGGAGACGGCCAGGATGGGCAGCTCCAGCGAGTGCAGCATCTTCATCGCCGAGATCGCCACCGGTCCTTCGACCAGGCCCGAACCGGCGATGCGGAAGATCATGATCGCCGCCGCCAGCAGCAGGCCGTTCTTGGCGCCCGTGCGATTGACGATGAACGGGGCCACGAACAGCATCCCGGCCTCGACGAAGATCTGGGCCGAGTTCAGGTAGCCGAACATCGCCGCGCCATGCTTGGGATCGGCGAACTGCGAGGCGTAGTAG
>NZ_JBFTZS010000481.1:0-3384 GCF_056406675.1 Caulobacter sp. P1_B12_2
ACCAAGGACCAACTGGTCGCCGCCCACCGCAAGGTCGGTAACTCGATCAAGGATATCGGCGTCGAGCTGGGCAAGAAGCGTTAGCGCTTATCCCGCCGAAACTTCGCGGCCTCGGCCGCCAGCGACGTCGCCGAGGGATCGTGTTCGTCCGGCTCGGGCTCGAACGGCAGATGGCCGGCCACGCCGCGCAGGGCCAGCCATAGCGGATGGCTGAAATGACCCAGGGTCCGCAGCGGACGGCGCTTGTCGTCCATGACGTCCCAGCCCTCAAGCTCGAACGCGTCGGCCTGCTCGCGCAACGACTTGACGTCGATGCCGTCCCAGCCCGGCGGATCGGGGACGACCGCGGCTTCATCGGCGGTCAGGCCGAAGGTGTCGCGCGCCAACTGGTCGATCTCGGGGAACTGGGCCCGCGCCTCGGGATCGGCGAACGACGGCTTCATCAGCGCCCGGGTCTCCAGGTCGGCGAAGCCGGGCAGGTCGATCAGGCGGCGCGGGGCCATGAGTTTCAGGCCTCTTCGGCGTTGTCGTTGCGCCAGTACGGCGCGACCACGCCCTGCAGCTTGATGGTCATCGGGTTGCCCTTGCGGTCGACGGCCTTGCCGGCGGTGACGCGGATCCAGCCCTCGCTGATGCAGTACTCGTCGACATTGGTTTTCTCGACGCCGTTGAAGACGATGCCCACGCCGCGCTCGAGCGTGGCGGCGTCGTAGTGCGGGCTGCTGGGGTTAGAGGCCAGGCGGTCGGGAGGCGTGTCGCTCATGGGATCGTCTTTCGAAGAATTTGGACGGCAAGAGCCATCGAACGCGCGTGATAGCCACCCAGGGCCGCAATTCCAATAGGATTGCACGTAATCGCGCGAAGCGCCGCGACAAGGTCATGGTCGCCTGCTAGCTACGGCGCGTCCTCATTTCGGAGTCCGCATGCTGCGTCGCCTGTATGACTGGGTCATGGGTCTGGCCGCCTCGCGCCACGCTCCGGCCAGCCTGTTCGCCGTTTCGTTCGCCGAAAGCTCGTTCTTCCCTGTGCCGCCCGACGTGATGCTGGCTCCGATGGTGCTGGCCCGGCCGGATCGCGCGTGGCGTTACGCGGCGATCTGCAGCCTGGCCTCGGTGCTGGGCGGGATCCTGGGCTATGCGATCGGCTTCTTCCTCAAGCCGCTGGGCGTGTGGATGATGACCGTCACCGGCCACGCCGGTGGCATGACCGAGTTCAAGTGCTGGTACGACCAGTACGGCGTCTGGGTGATCCTGGCCAAGGGCCTGACCCCGATCCCCTACAAGCTGGTGACCATCGCCTCGGGCCTGGCCGCCTTCAGCTTCCCGATGTTCATCCTGGCCTCCACCCTGACCCGCACCGCGCGGTTCTTCCTGGTGGCCCTGGTGGTCAAGAAATTCGGCCCGGCCATGATGCCGGTGATCGAGAAGCGCCTGGCCCTGTTCGCCGGCATCCTGATCGCCCTGCTTGTCATCGGCCTCACGGCGAGCCACTTCTTGGGTGGAAGCAGCGGCGGAGCCTGCGCGGCATGACGATCGAGAACGTCGAGGACAAGGTCACCCAGATTCGCGCGCCCGGCCCCGTCGCGGCGCCGGTTCGCGGTCCGCTGGACCTGATCGCCGAACACTGGCCCGTCCTGGCCTTCGCCGCCTGCGCCATCATGCTGGGGGCGGCCCACGCCTTCGAGACCTTCGGCAAGCTGGCGCCGTGCCTGCTGTGCCTCAAGCAGCGTGAAGTTTACTGGGTCACCGGAACGGTGGCTCTGATCACCGTCGTGTTGTCGCGCACCGCCTGGGCGGACCGGGTGCGCAAGCCGCTGATCCTCCTGATCGGCCTGGGCTTCCTGTATGGGGCGGGCGTAGCGGCCTATCACGCGGGCGCCGAATGGAAGTGGTGGCCTGGTCCCGCCGCCTGCGCGGCCGGCGGCGCGGCCTCGGCCGACGACCTGGTGGCCATGCTGAAGGGCGCCAAGATCGCCGCCCCGTCCTGCGACAAGGCCGTCTGGATCTTCCTGGGCTTGTCGATGGCCGGCTGGAACGCCGTGATCTCGCTGGGCCTGGCGATCGCCTCGGCCTTCGCCGCCTTCCGCCCCCGAACCTCCTCCAAGGCAGTTTAAGGTGGACCGGCCCGTCCCTCCCCGTCCCGGTGTCGGCGCCCAGAAGGCGCGTCTGGCCGAGATCCTGCGGGTCGACCAGGCCGGCGAACTGGCGGCCGTCCACATCTATCGCGGTCAGCAGGCGGTGATGCGTCAGGCTCCGGGCCGCGAGCGGATCGCCGACCAGCTGCAGGAAATGGAGGGCCACGAGCAGGTCCATCTGAGCCGGTTCAATGAGCTGCTGGGCGAGCGGCAAGTGCGCCCCACCCTGATGTCGCCCCTGTGGCGCGCCGCCGCCTTCGCCCTCGGCGCCGGCACGGCCCTGCTGGGCGAGAAGGCCGCCCACGCCTGCACCGAAGCCGTGGAAACGGTGATCGAGCAGCACTATGCCGGCCAGATCGCCGAGCTGGAGAGCCGCGACCCGTCGCTGGCCGCCGAGCTCAGCCAATTCCGCGACGACGAACTGCACCACAAGGACATCGCGATCGGCGAAGGCGCCCTGGAGGCTCCGGCCTATCCGCTGTTGTCGGCGGTGATCCGCGCGGGCTGCCGCGCCGCGATCAAGATCAGCGAGAAGATTTGACCGGCGTTCGCTGAAAGGCGGGCCGAACAATCCCTGAACTTCGCTCTTGGCGTCGCGCGCGGTCGAGCTTACCGATGTCCCCGGCATTTTTTGGGGAGTTTCGCGTGAGCATCAATCTTCGTCGGGCCGCGGCCCTGTGCACCGTATCGGTCCTGGCGCTCGCCAGCGCCGCCCACGCCGTGACCAAGCCCGTCCCCGCCAAGCTGGCCAAACCGCCGGAAACCACGGCCCTGACCCTGGGCACGGGCGGCCAGATGCCGGCGGAAGAAGCCGCGCTCACCCTCGAGCACGTCGACCTGAAGCTGAAGATCATCCCCGAGCGCAAGGCGATAGAGGGCGACGCCACCTTGACCCTGGCGGCCAAGACAGCCCTGTCTCGCATCGTCCTGGACTTCGATAAGAACTTCACGGTCAGCGCCCTGATCGTCGACGGCAAGACCCTGCCCGTCTCGGCCTGGACCAATCCGGAAGGCCGTCTGACCATCACCCCGCCGGCCCCGATCGCCGCCGGAGCCAAGACCGTCGTTCAGATCCGCTACGCCGGTACGCCGCACGAGGCCGAGAAGGCCCCGTGGGATGGCGGCTTCGTCTGGAAGAAGACTCCCACCGGCGAGCCCTGGATCGCCAGCGCCGTGCAGGGCGACGGCTGCGACCTGTTCTGGCCGTGCATCGACACCAGCAACGGCTCGCCGGTCGGGAAGTCGATGCA
>NZ_JBFTZS010000482.1:0-3375 GCF_056406675.1 Caulobacter sp. P1_B12_2
AGGTGGGCGTCCTTGGCGTGGTCGTTGTGCAGGTCCCAGGCCAGGGACACGGGCAGCCTGAGCCGGCCCCCATCGCTGAGCTTGGCGACCAGGACACGCCAGGAAAAGCCTTCGCCGGGATCGCCCAGCGGGTCCTTGAACTCCAGCGGCGCGGGATCGCGAAGGCGGAAGACGCGGCCTTCGTGGGCCTCGAACCAGGCGATGTCCGCCTGGGTGGTCGGGTTGGGCGGCGTCGTACGCGGCGTCGTGACCACCTTGCCCTTCAGATTGCGGACCATCCTGGGGCCTCCTGTTTTCGCACCGGGTCTCTAGCGCCTTTGGCAAGGCCTTGCCATCGGCGGCGTTCCTCCCAAGTACGGAACATAGCCGAGGCGGGACCCCGTGAGCCACGACAAGCCGTTCAAGCGCGCCCGTTCCGACTGGACCGAGGTGGTCCTCGTCTGCCGCAAATGCTCGAAGAAACTCGACGGCGGTTTCGGCGAGGACGGCGACGAGAAGCTGGCCAAGGTGCTTCGCCAGGCGGTGAAGGCCCAGGGCGGCGGCAAGGGCCGCAAGGCCCGGGTCGGCGTGCTCGAGGTGGGCTGCTTCGACGTCTGTCCCAAGAACGCGGTGGTGACGGTCAGGGCCTCGAGCCCCGGCGACTGGGTGGTCGTGCCGCGCGGCGCCTCGACCGCGGCGGTGATCGAGCGGCTGGGCTTGAATGGTCTTCCCCCTGTGGGGGAGGCGGCGCGAAGCGCCGGTGGGGGGAGTGGTGAGGCGCCCACCCTGCGCTTGGTCGATCCCGCATGACGCCCCCACCGTCGGCGGCGCAGACACCTCCCTGACGGGGAAGGGTATAATATACCCGGGTAATATTGACTCTGCAAAATACCCGGGTAAAAATACACCCATGGAAACGACGAACAACCGACGCGCCCTTGTGCGCGACTACAAGGACCGCGAGGTCCGGGCGGGGATCTACGCCGTGCGCTGCGCGACGACGGACGAGGTCTGGATCGGCGGCACGCCCGACCTGTCGACCCGCCAGAACGGCGTCTGGTTCGCCCTGCGGACGGGCGGGCACACCAGTCCGACCCTGCAGCAGGCCTGGAACGCCCACGGAGAGGCGGCCTTCGGCTTCGAGGTGCTGGAGGTCATCGACGACAAGGGCCTGGAACGGCTGGGCCGGGCCTCGCTGCTGCTCGAGCGCCGCGAACACTGGCGCACGAGGCTGCACGCCGAGGGGCTGCGGCGATGAGCGGTTATGTGGTGTTCGAGGGCGAGCGGCGGATCGCGGCCGGTCCCAAGCTGGACGTGGCCGTGGCCGCCCAGGCTCGGCTGGCGGAGGACCCGGAGGCCTCGCTGCTGATCTTCGATCCCGAGGGGCGTCAGACCGATTTCGATCTGCGCGGCGGACCGTGGGACATCGCCCTGCGACTGGGCGAAGGCGATGCCGCCCCGCGCGGTCGGGGGCGCCCCAAGCTGGGCGTCACGGCCCGCGAGGTGACTCTGCTGCCGCGCCACTGGGAGTGGCTGGCCGCCCAGCCGGGCGGGGCGTCGGTTGTCCTGCGCAAGCTGGTCGAGGCCGCGCGCCGCGAGAGTGAAGGTCCTGACCGCCGCCGCGCCGCCCGCGACGCCGCCTACCGCTTCGCCTCGGTCATGGCTGGCGACCGGCCTGGTTTCGAGGACATGAGCCGCGCGCTGTTCGCCGGCGACGCGGCGGAGTTCGCCGCGCGGGTGGCCGAGTGGCCTGCCGACATCGCCGAGCACTTGAAGGCGCTGGCAGGCGAGGCATTTGCGAAAACCCTCTCCCGCTGAGAGAGGGTTTCGGTCGCGCGCCTACTTCGCCCCGCCTCGGGCCAGCACCTCGGCCAGCACCACCTGGTAGGCCGCGTCGAAGGGCGCGCGGTCGCTGTCGGGCTTTTTCGGATAGACCGCCCGCAGGTCGGCGACGCGTTGGGCGGTCGCGGTCTGCCAGACCGGGTCCATCTTCAGCAGGCGGCCGATGATCGCCTTGTCGTCGCGGCCGGGGGCGGGCTGATAGGCCAGCAGCGCCTTCACCTGCCACAGGAACTGGCGCAGCGTGTCGGGCGTGGCGCGGCCGTCGGTGCGCCGGCCCGTCCAGTTCACCGCCTCGACCACCTGCTCGCGGAAGCGGGGATCGTCCCAGGTCGAGGGCGTGTGGCCCAGATTGGTGAAGAACAGCCGGCCCTTGCCGATCTCGCGCGCCCAGGCGATCGGCACGGCGTAGGGCCGCTTCAGCGGCGTGCCGGCGAAGTCCAGGGTCTGCAGCACCCGCACCTTGGCCGGGTCGAAGTCGCTGTGCTGATAGATCTCCTCGGCATAGTCGAAGCTGACCGGCCACATGCCGACCAGCGGCAGGTCGGGATCCAGGGTCTCGATGCGGATCGGCGTGCCCTGGGTCCAGGGATGGCCGGCGAAATCGCCGTTGATGAAGCGGGTGTAGGTCTCGCCGGGGCCGTCATAGGGCCAGGCGGTGTCGGTGGCGCTGTGCAGGCCGACGAAACCCAGCTTGCCGGCCGCCACTCGCTGCTGGACCGCGGCCCAGGCCTCCGGCGAAAGGGGCAGAGCGCCGGTGGTGTAGAACACCAGGACGTCGATGCTCTCCAGGCGCTGGGGCGTGATCTCGCGGGCGTCCTGAGTGACTTGCGCGGCGAAGGCGCCGCTCTCCTGGCCGATGGCGATCATCGCCGTCTCGGACGGGGCGAGGCCGCCGCCCTCGGGACGTGCGACCGGGGCGTGCTTCCAGCCGACCGACTGGTCCAGATACAGCACCCGGAGCGGCGTGGCGGGCTTGGCCAGGGCGGGCAGGGCGAACAGGGCCGCGAAGGCGACCAGCAGGAGGGCGAGAACGCGGCGCATGCGATTTAGGCCTTGGTCTTGGGTTGCWGCAGGTCCCAGCGGTTGCCGTAGAGGTCCTCGAACACGGCCACGCTGCCGTAGACCTCGTGCCGGGGCTCTTCCAGAAACGTCACCCCGGCGGCGCTGAAGCGGGCGTGGTCGGCCTCGAAGGCGTCGGTGTGCAGGAACAGCCAGACCCGGCCGCCGCCTTGGCCGCCGATCAGCGCCAGCTGCTGTTCATCGGCGGCCTTGGCCAGCAGGAAGCGCGTGCCGGCCGCGCCCGGCGCGACCACCACCCAGCGCTTGCCGCCGCCCAGATCGCTGTCCTCGACCAGCGAGAAGCCCAGCTTGCCGACATAGAAGGCCAGGGCCTCGTCATAGTCGCGGACGAGCAGGGACAGGAGGGCGAGGTGCTGGGCCATGGGGACTCACTGGATTGCGCCCCTGCTTAGCACGACGACGCGGCGCGTCGGATGTCGGCGATCCGCGTCCAGGACCGATCGTTCGGCGCTTGTTTGGTGCATAGTGCGCGGG
>NZ_JBFTZS010000483.1:0-3374 GCF_056406675.1 Caulobacter sp. P1_B12_2
CATCCACACCGGCCGCATCGCCCTCTCGGCCGACGGCAAGCGGATGGTCTGGGCCATGCGCAACGCCGCCCCCTACGTCTCCAGCGACGACGGCAAGACCTGGCGGCCAGTCAAAGGCGTGATCGCCGGCGAACGTCCCGACTTCAACCCCGCCTCGGACCGCGTGAACCCTTCGCGCTTCTACGTCTACGACGCCGCCCAGGGCGCGGTGCTGGCCAGCGCCGATGGCGGCGAGACGTTCAAGGTCACGGCCCGCGACCTGCCCAACGGCCGGCCGCTGAAGGCCGTCCCGGGGATCGAGGGCGAGCTGTGGCTGCCCACCGCCCAGGGCCTGATGCGCTCGACCAACGGCGGCGCCGGCTTCAAGGCGATCGGCGGCGTCGACGACGCCGGCCTGGTCGGCTTCGGCAAGGCCGCGCCGGGCCAGACCCATCCGGCGGTGTTCGTCTGGGGCAAGGTCGGCGGGGTCGAGGGCGTGTTCCGCTCCGACGACGTCGGCAAGACCTGGATCAAGCTGCACGACGACCGCTGGGGCTTCGCCGAATTGCGCGCCATGACCGGTGACCCGAACCGTTTCGGCCGTGTCTATCTCGGCGTCCACGGCCGGGGCATCCTCTACGGCGATCCGTCGCCGGTTAAGCCGTAGGATCTACGATGAGCTTCAATCGCCGCGACCTGCTGAACCTCGGCGCCGGCCTGGCCGCCGCCTCGGCCGCGCCCGCCTTCGCCGGCTCCAAAGGCGGCTTCCAGCCCAGCTGGCAGTCGCTGGCCGACGGCTACGAGACCCCCGACTGGTTCCGCGACGCCAAGCTCGGCATCTGGTCGCACTGGGGTCCGCAGTGCGTGCCGGAGTACGGCGACTGGTACGGCCGCCAGATGTATATCCAGGGCAATCCGTTCTACGAGCACCACGTCAAGACCTACGGCCACCCCACCAAGTTCGGCTTCATGGAGTTCATCCCGCGCTGGAAGGCCCAGAACTGGGATCCCGAAGGCCTGATGAAGAAGTACCAGGCCGCCGGGGCCAAGTACTTCATGTCGATGGCCAACCACCACGACAACCTCGACATGTTCGCCAGCCGCCACCACGCCTGGAACACCCTGCGGGTCGGTCCGGGACGGGACATCGTCGGGACCTGGGAAAAGGTCGCCCGCGCCCACGGCATGAAGTTCGGCGTCTCCAACCACGCGGCCCACGCCTGGCATTGGTGGCAAACCGCCTACGGCTACGACGCCGAGGGGCCACTGAAGGGCCGGCGCTATGACGCCTTCCAACTGACCAAGGCCGACGGCAAGGGCAAGTGGTGGCAGGGCCTGGACCCGCAGGCGCTCTACACCGGCGGCAGCATGGTCATTCCCGACGGGATAGACAGCATCGCCGCGGCCAACGCCTGGCACGACAAGCACGACGGCGAATGGCTCGAGACCCCGCCGCCGAACGATCCGGCCTTCACCGCGAACTGGCTGGCCCGCCAGAACGACCTGGTCGATCGCTACAAGCCCGACATGGTCTATTTCGACAATTACGGCCTGCCCCTGGGCCAGGCCGGGCTGTCGGCCACCGCCCACTACTACAACCAGGCCCGCGCCCGGCATGGCGTGGCCGACGTGGTGGTGACCGGCAAGAAGCTCAGCCCCCTGCAGCGGCGCGGGATCGTCGAGGACGTCGAGCGCGGCTTCTCCGACCGCCTGCGGCCCGAGCCCTGGCAGACCGACACCTGCATCGGCAACTGGCATTACGACCGCGGCCTCTACGACCGCGACGGCTACAAGAGCGCCCAGGACGTGATCCAGCGACTGATCGACGTGGTCAGCAAGAACGGCTGCCTGATGGTCTCCATCCCCCAGCGCGGCGACGGCACGATCGACGATAAGGAAGAGAAGGTGCTGGAGGGCATGGCCGGCTGGATCGACGTCAACGGCCCGGCGATCTACGCCTCGCGGCCCTGGCGGATCTTCGGCGAGGGTCCGACCAAGCTGGTCGAGGGCATGCAGAACGAAGGCGACGCCAAGCCGTTCGAGGCGGCGGACATCCGGTTCGTCACCAAGGGCGGGGACCTGTTCGCGTTGCCGATGGCCTGGCCGACGGGCGAGTTGGTGATCGAGAGCCTGGCGACGTCCGGGCCGACGAGTGCGGGCGAGGTGCGGCGGGTGGAGTTGCTGGGCTCGCCGGAGCCGCTAGTCTTTAAACGCGATGACAAAGGCCTGCGGGTCACGATGCCCAGCGCTCGGCCGGCGTTCACGCCGGTGCTGAAAATCTCTGGACCTGGATTGGTGTAACCACTTGCCCCCTACGGGCCTTCGGCCGTCTTCCCCCAAAGGGGGAAGAGGAACCGCCGCCGGCGCTGCGCGCACGTCCTCCGCCCCCTACGGGGGCGGACAGACCGCGAAGCGGTCAGGTGGGGGCAAGTGCGTGAGCCGCCGATGCATTGACGCCCTTTACGGCAGCCTCGCAGACTGCCGAAAAAAGGAAACGTCATGACCACCCTCACCGGCCGCACCCTCCTGATCACCGGCGCCTCCTCGGGCATCGGCGCCGCCCTGGCCCGCGCCGCCGCCAAGGCCGGGGCCWGGGTCGCCGCCGCCGCGCGACGGGCCGACAAGCTGGAGGCCTTGGTCGCCGAGATCACCGCCGACGGCGGAACCGCCCAGGCCTTCACGATGGACGTTGAGGACGAGGCCTCCATCATCGCCGGCTACGACGCCGTCGAAACCACGTTCGGCGCGCCGGAGTCGGTTATCGCCAACGCCGGCATCAACATCGAAGGCTCGGCGCTCGACATCAGCATCGAGGACTTCGACAAGGTCCTGAACGTCAATACCCGAGGCGTCTTCCTGACCGCCCGCGAAGGCGCGCGGCGGATGATCAAGGCCGGCAGCCCGGCCAGCGAGCGCGGCCGCATCCTGCTGGTCGCCTCGATCGGCGCGCACAAGGTGCTGCCCGGCCTGACCGCCTATGTCACCTCCAAGGCCGCCACCGCCCACATGGGCAAGAGCCTGGCCCGCGAGTGGGCGCGCAAGGGGATCAACGTCAACGTCCTGTGCCCCGGCTACATCAAGACCGAGCTGAACGACGACTGGTTCGAAAGCGAGGGCGGCCAGAAGCTGGTGGCGACGTTCCCCCGCAAGCGGCTGATGGACACCTCGGACCTTGAGGCCATGGCGCTGTACCTGACCTCGGACGAAGCTCGGGCGGTGACAGGGTCGGTGTTCACGGTGGACGACGGGCAGTCGCTTTAAAGACCTTCTCCCAGAGGGAGAAGGAGGGGCCCGCGCCGACAGGCGTGGGAGGATGAGGGGTTACGTCGTCGACGGCGTGCCGGCACACCGTCGAACTCACCACCCCCTCACCCTCCCATCGCAAGCGATGGGCC
>NZ_JBFTZS010000484.1:0-3358 GCF_056406675.1 Caulobacter sp. P1_B12_2
CGACAGCACGGCCGAGGCCTCGGGCTCGACCGCGACCATCTTCACCGACGGCTTGCGGGCCTTCAGCACCTGGCCGCGCGCGATCTCCTGCTCGCCGATCAGGGCGTGGGTGGCGCCCATCTGGGTCAGCAGGTCGACGTCGGCGTCGGTATAGGCGCGGGCGATGATCTTGACCTTCGGGTTGGCGGCGCGGGCCTGTTCGATGATCCGGGCGGCCTCGAACGGGCTGGGCACGGCGACGAACAGGTGGGTGGCTTCGGCGAGGCCGGCCTTGAGCAGGATCTCCGGACGCACGGCGTTGCCCTGCAGCACGTCGAAGCCGGCGTCGCGCAGTTCGTCGGCGCGCTCGCCCTCGTCCTCGATCACCACCAGCGGCATGCGGCCCTTCAGCCCCTCGGCGACGGCCTTGCCGACCCGGCCATAGCCGACCAGCACGCCGTGCGGTTGGGCGGCGATCGCGGGCGCCACCGGCTCGCCGGCCCGGCCGACCAGCCGGGGCAGGATCTTGTCGAGGATGGCGAACAGCAGCGGGTTCATCAGGATCGACAGGATGGCCCCGGCCAGGATCAGGTCCTGGCCTTCCTTGGGCAGCAGCTTCAGCGACACGCCCAGGCTGGCCAGGATGAACGAGAACTCGCCGATCTGGGCCAAACTGGCCGAGATGGTCAGGGCCACGCTTTGCGGGCGTTTGAAGGCGATGACGATCAGCCAGGCGGCCAGCGACTTGCCGATCACGATGATCGCCAGGGTGGCCAGCACCGCCAGCGGCTCGCGCAGGATCACCGACCAGTTGAACAGCATGCCGATCGACACGAAGAACAGCACCGCGAAGGCGTCGCGCAGGGGCAGGGTCTCGTTGGCGGCCTGTTGGCTGAGCTCGCTCTCGGCCATGATCATGCCGGCGAAGAAGGCCCCCAGGGCGAACGATACGCCGAACAGCGCCGCCGAGCCGAACGCCACGCCCAGCGCGATGGCCAGCACCGCCAGGCGGAACAGCTCGCGCGAGCCGGTGTGGGCGATGCGGTGCAGAATCCAGGGGATCACCCGCCGGCCGACGATCAGCATGAAGGCCACGAAGGCGGCGACCTTGCCGAGGGTCATGGCGAAGGCGCCGGCCACCCCGCCCGGACCGGGAGGCGGGGCCTCACCGCCGAGCATGCCGGACAGGGCCGGCAGCAGCACCAGGGCCAGCACCATGGCCAGGTCCTCGACGATCAGCCAACCGACGGCGATGCGGCCGCGATCGGTCTCGATCAGCCGCCGCTCCTGCAGGGCGCGCAGCAGCACCACGGTCGAGGCCACCGACAGGGCCAGGCCGAACACGATCCCCGCTCCCAGGGTCCAGCCCAGCATGTGCGCCAGGCCGATGCCCATGGCCGTGGCGGCCAGGATCTGCACGACGGCGCCGGGGATGGCGATCTTGCGCACCGACATCAGGTCCTTGACCGAGAAGTGCAGCCCGACCCCGAACATCAGCAGGATCACCCCGATCTCGGCCAGTTGCGGCGCCAACTCCTGATCGGCCACGTAGCCGGGGGTGAAGGGTCCGACGACGACGCCGGCCACCAGGTAGCCGACCAGCACGGGCAGCTTCAGGCGATTGGCGATGGCGCCGAACACGAAGGCCAGGCCCAGGCCGGCGACGATGGTGGCGATCAGGGATGTGTGGTGCAAAGGCTCTCCTTGACGGTCAACATTTTCGGGCGTACTCAACCAATATGGGTGACTAAGCCCGGGAGCGCCAGATGCCCCACGCAAAAATTCTCCTGCCGGCCCAGTGTCGAGGCGCGCGTGGCCTGCTGGGCTGGTCGCAAGGCGACCTGGCGGACCGGGCCGGCGTCTCGCGCAGCACGGTCAAGGACTTCGAGACCGAGCGCCACGCCCTGCACCATAGCACCGAACGCCTGCTGATCGACGCGCTCGAAACCGGCGGCGTCGCGCTGATTCCGCCCGATGACGCGGGCGCGGGCGTAAGACTGAAACTGGCCAGCTAGGATCGATCAAACAGGGGATCCCACCACGTGAACCACGCGATGTCGCCGGCGGACTACAAGGACCTGGTGCTGTTCCTGGCCACGGCGGGCATCGTCGCGCCGCTGTTCAAGCGGTTGAAGCTGAACCCGATCCTGGGCTTCCTGATCGCCGGCGTGATCCTGGGGCCGTTCGGCCTGGGCGCCTTGAGCCACCAATTGCCGTGGCTGGACTATGTCACCGTCGACAACCCCCAGGAAATCGCCCAGCTCGCCGAGTTCGGGGTGGTGTTCCTGCTGTTCATGATCGGGCTGGAGCTGTCGTGGGAGCGGCTGCGCCTGATGCGCAAGCTGGTGTTCGGCCTGGGCGCCCTGCAGATGATCGGCTGTTCGCTGGCCCTGGGCGGCATCGCCATGCTGCTGGGCCAGCAGCCCGTCGCCGCCCTGGCGATCGGCGCGGCCCTGACCCTGTCGTCCACCGCCATCGCCGTGCCGGTGCTGGTCGAGCGCAAGCGCCTGCACGCCGAGGGCGGACGGGCGACCTTCTCGGTGCTGCTGTTCCAGGACCTGGCCGTGGCCCCGATCCTGATCACCCTGGCCATCCTCGGCCGGGGCGACGGGACCTTCAGCGTGCGCGACCTGGTGGCCCTGGGGCCGGCGGTGATCGGCCTGGGGATCATCGTGCTGTTCGGCCGCCTGGCCCTGCGGCCGATGATGCGCTCGGTGGCCAAGGCCAAGAGCGAAGAGATGTTCATGGCCGCCTGCCTGCTGGTGATCATCGGCGCGGGGCTGGTGGCGTCGCTGTCGGGCCTGTCGATGGCCCTGGGCGCCTTCGTGGCCGGCATCCTGCTGGCCGAGACCGAGTATCGCCACGAGGTCGAGGTCAAGATCGAGCCGTTCAAGGGTCTGCTGCTCAGCCTGTTCTTCGTGTCGCTAGGCATCCGCCTGGACCTGTCGCTGCTGGTCGCCTCGCCGGGCCTGGTGCTGGGCGTCGCCGTCGGACTGCTGGTGGTCAAGGGCGTGATGATCCTGGGGTTGGGCCGGCTGTTCGGCCTGTCGAACCGGGCCGCGATCGAGGCCGCCCTGACCCTGGCGGCGGGCGGCGAGTTCGCCTTCGTGATTCTCGACAACGCCATGGCCGCCAGCGTGGTCTCCGACCAGGTCGGCCAGGCCGTTCTGGTGGCCGCGACCCTGACCATGTTCCTGATCCCGCTGCTGTCGGGGATCGGCGGCCGCCTGGCCAAGAAGGCGGCGGCGCCGGTCAGCGAGGCGCCCGACCTGGTGGGGCTGCAGAGCGAAGAGCCGGCGGGCCGGGTCCTGGTGGTCGGCTATGGCCGGGTCGGGCGGCTGGTCGGCGACATGCTGGACCGCCACGACCTGCCCTGGAT
>NZ_JBFTZS010000485.1:0-3340 GCF_056406675.1 Caulobacter sp. P1_B12_2
ATCTACGCCAGCGGCGCGGGCTCGGTCTCGATCAAGAGCGGCACGGCCGCGGCGACTGGCAACACCGCCGTCCTGAACAACGTCCAGGTGTTCGCCAACGCCATCAGCGCCCAGAGCACCGCCGGCGGCATCACCATCGACAGCGGCGTGGCCAGCACGGCCGGCGCGGGCTCGTGGGCGATCTACGCTTCGGCCGCCAACGGCGCGGTCAACATCAACAGCACCAACGCCTCGGCGCTGGGCGCCGGCAGCCGGGCGATCTACGCCAACGGCGGCGGCGGCGTGAAGATCGTCAGCGGCACGGCGTCGACCGCGGGCAACTACCAGAACAACACCGTCGATGCGATCATGGCGCTGACCTTCAGCAAGAAGGCCAATATCGACATCACCAGCGGCACGGCCACCACCTTGGGCACGTGGGCGCGCGGCATCTATACCTGGACCAACGAAGGCGACATCGCCATCGACAGCGGCGTCATCTCGACGGCCGGCCTGTGGTCGCAAGGCATACTGGTCGATCAGGATGGCAACTTCGACTATGCCGACCACGCCGCCCTGGCCGGCACGGGCGCCCTGGCCATCAAGAGCGGCTCGATCGCCACCCTCGGCGACCAGAGCGCCGGCATCGCGACCGACTTCAAGGGCGCGACCACCATCACCAGCGATACGATCAGCACCAAGGGCTGGAACGGCTACGGCATCGTGGCGTTCGGCGGCGACGACGTCACCGTGCACAGCGGCAAGATCGACACGCTGGGCTTCACCGCCAGCGGCATCCAGGTCGAGACCCCCGGCCTGATCTCGATCACCAGCGACGCGATCTCGACCGCCAGCCACGGCGCGGCCGGCATTCGCGCCCTGGGCGGCGAAGGCGTGACCATCGTCAGCGGCACGATCAGCACCAAGGGCGACAAGGCGGGCGTCACGGGCAAGCCGGACCGCACCGCCTCGGGAATCTACGCGGCCAGCGCCACCGGCCCGGTCGACATCACCAGCGGTTCGATCACCACGACGGGCTTCGGCGCCCAGGGCATCCGCGTGGACCAGACCGAGAGCACCCTCGTCTACGGCACGCCCCACACCCCGGCGGGCGGGACCGGCACGGTCAAGATCGTCAGCGACACGATCAGCACCACCGGCGGCAACGGCGTCGGCATCTGGGTCGAGAACACCGGCAAGGTGACCATCGACAGCGGCGAGATCACCGCCGCCAACGCCTCGGGCATCAATGTCTACGGCAAGGACGGGATCGACATCACGTCCGACAAGATCACCGGCGCCTACGGCGGCCTGTTCGCCTATACGCAGGACGGCCCCCTCACCATCAGGAGCGGCGAGATCACGGTCGGCGACCGCGGCGACATGGGGATCTACGGCGTCAGCACGACCGGCGCGATCACCATCGACGCGGGCGCGACCCACACCACCAACCTCGGCCTCAACGGCAACTACACCGCCGACGCCATCGGCGCCTTCTCGTCGGGCGGCGGCGCGATCACCATCAAGAGCGCCGACGCAAAGGCGGTCGGGACCTACGCCTCCGCGGTCTACGGCATCTCGACCGGCGGAACCGTGGTGATCGACAGCGGCAAGGCCAGCGCGGCCGCCGACGAGACCGTGACCATCATGGGCCGCGGCGACGTCGTCACCGTGACCAGCGTGGACGCCCAGATGACCGGCGACGACGCCAGCGTCATCCAGGCCATCGCCCGCAACGGCGACGCCACCGTCAAGTCGGGCCGCGCCGTGGCCATCGGCGACGGCAGCCAGGGCCTGGACATCCTGGCCAGCCACGACGCCATCGTCACCATCACCGGCGAGACCTCGGGCGACCTCAACGGCGCGTCGATCTCGGCCCTGAACCGGTCGAACGTGACCGTCGCGCGCGGCGCTTCGGTGACCTCGGCCAGCGGCGTGGGACTTGAGTTCAAGACCTCAGCCGTCAACGGTTCGCGGGTCACCGGCGTCAGCGACACCTACGGCGCCGACCTGGTCACCGCCGGCTATATCGGCGGCGGCGTGGGCGCTCGGGCGGTGGTGTTCGGCGGCGGCGCCGACAATCTGACCGTCCTGGCGGGCGCCAGCTTCGGCGGCGCCATCGACGCCGGCGCGGGCCAAGACACCCTGACCCTGAAGGGCGCGGGCCAGGTCAACGCCCAGACCCTGGGCGGCGTGCTCGGCTTCGAGACAGCCCTGGTGCAGTCAGGCCAGTTCACCCTGACCCAGAACACCAGCTTCGACACCCTCGCCATCACCGGCGGCAAGCTGATCACCACCGCCGCCCTGACCAGCCCTGTCACCGTCGGAGCGGGCGGCACGCTGCAGATCGGCGCGGGCGGCACGACGGGTTCGCTGACCGGCGACCTGGTGCTGAACGGCACGGCGATCTTCAATCGCTCGGACGAGTACGACTACGCCGGCGTCATCACCGGCACGGGCGAGCTGATCAAGCAGGGCGCCCAGCGCCTGGTCCTGTCGGGCCAATACAACTTCACGGGCACGACCACCGTGGAGGGCGGCACGGTGCGCATCCTGCACCTGCCGCAGACCGCCGAGGTCCAGGTCGACAACGGCCTGCTGGACCTTTCCGGCCTGACCCAGACCGTGACCAATCTCAGCGGCGGCGCGACGGGCCAGATCTCGATCGAGGGCGGCGCCCTGACCGTCAACCAGTCCGTGACGACCACTTTCTCGGGGGCGATCAGCGGCTCGGGTTCGTTCACGATGACCGGCGGGGGCGTCATCGACCTGGCCGGCGCCAACACCTACACCGGCGACACCAACGTCAAGGTCGGCAAGCTGAAGGTCAACGGCTCGGTCACCTCGGACGTCACGGTCGGCGCGGCCGGCCTGCTGGGCGGCTCGGGCACGATCACCGGCGACGTGCTGGTGCAGAGCGGCGGCCAGGTCACCCCGGGCAACTCGCCCGGCACCCTGCATGTGGCCGGCGACTTCACCTTCGCCACCGGCTCGGTCTACCAGGCCGAAGTGCTGCCGACCGGCGAGCACGACCTGATCGACGTGACCGGCGTGACCACGATCCAGAGCGGCGTCACCGTTCAGGTCCTGGCCGGCGGCCCCAGCGCGCAATATGCCCGCCTGTCGCAGTACGGCATCGTCAACTCGGCCGGCGGCTTGGTCGGCAAGTTCGCGGGCGTCACCAGCAACATGGCGTTCCTGACGCCCAGCCTCAGCTACACCGCTACTCAGGTGCAGCTGACCCTGCTGCGCAACGACGTGCGCTTCGCCAGTCTGGCCAACACCCGCAACCAGGCCGAGACGGCGCGAGCCGCTGAAGCCCAGGGCTACGGCTCGGCGGTCTACAACGTCCTGGTCACCC
>NZ_JBFTZS010000486.1:0-3314 GCF_056406675.1 Caulobacter sp. P1_B12_2
GGGCCGCCCAGGCTCGCCGGCTAGGCCAGGGTCGTCGCGGTCAGCGTCGGCGTTTCAGGCGTCGGCAGGCCGGTCTTCTTGTAGGTGGCGATCAGCTGGGCCTTTTCGGCGGCCATCTGTTCGCCCAAGGCGTCCATGTCGAGGCCGGCCTTGCGGGCCTGGCTGAACATGCCTTCGACGCGCTGTTCCTCTTCCTTGACGTGGTGCTCGATCATCTCCGACAGCACCTTGACCTTGGCGTCGTAGAATTCGTCGTCGGGGCCGCCGGCCTCGATCTCGGCGATCAGCACCTTGGCGCCGTCGTGCTCGACATAGGCTTCCTTCAGCAGGTCTTCCTCAACCTTGCCCTCGCAGGCCGGGTAGAAGATGTCCTCCTCGATCTTGGTGTGAACGGTCAGCTCCAGGCAGATCTGCTCGGCCAGGGCCTTCTTCTTGCCGTCGCCGGTGGCGGCCTCGAACTGGGCGAACAGGTCTTCGACCTTGCGGTGATCGGCCTTGAGCAGGGCCACGGCGTCGAGCTTGGGGGTGTCGGCCATTGTCTCTATCTCCATGAACAGCGAGGGAGACGGCAACGAGAGCCGTGGATTGTTTGTTCCGACCTTTCAATTACTTGAGAGACGTTCGCGTCTGCTGTGTCGAGGTGTCGACATCTTCAGCGCATCAGGCCGGCCGAGCGCAGGGCCTTGGCGATGACGTCGCGCACCTGGGGCGGTACGTGGCCGGACACCGCGTCCAGGACCTGGGCGGCGACGCCGGTCGGCCTGGCCTCTGGCGAAGGCCTCGGTTGGGCGTCGTCGGCGGGCGTGGCGACAGGGTCGGGCGCGGGCTTCCTGGCCGCCGCGTCGCCGGTGGAAAGCCCCCAGAAGGCGGCGATCTCCAGGGTCGAGGACAGGCCCGCCTCCAGCATGTAGGGCGCGGGCTTGCCCACGTCGCCGTGGCCCTTGGTCGATAGCGGCGTCCCATGGCCCAGGCCGTGGACGATGTTCAGTTCGACGGTCGAGCCGCCGGCCCCGCCCCGCCAGATCGACCGCGTCCGGTTTCCTTGCCGGGCGACCTCGGGGGAGGCCTTGGCCAGGCCCGTGGCGGCGGTCCACTGGCGGGCCAGGTCCTGGGCGTTGGCGGCGTTGACGGTGTGGTCCGCGTCGCCGTGCCAGATCGCCAGCCGCAGGGGCGGCGCGTCGCCACGCTGGACCAGCGCTCCCAGCGCCGGCGCGGCGCGGCCGTCGCCGCGTCCCATCACCCGCATCGCGTCGGGCACGCCGCGCGCCACGCCGTAGGCCAGGCCGGCGACGATGGCCCCGCCGGCGAACAGCTCGGGATAGGCCGCCAGCATCACCGCCGTCATCGCGCCGCCGGCCGACAGTCCGGTGACGAACACCCGCCGCGGATCGCAGCGATGCGCCCGGATCGCGGCGGCGACCATGGCGGCGATCGAGGCGGCCTCGCCCCGGCCCCGCGTGGTGTCGCCCGGCTCGAACCAGTTGAAGCAGCGGTTGGGATTGTTGGCGGCCGTCTGCTCGGGGGCCAGGACGGCGAAGCCCAGCCGGTCGGCCAGGGCGATCCAGCCGCCGGCCGCCGCATGGCCCTCGGCGGTCTGGGTGCAGCCGTGCAGGACCACGACCAGCGGCGCGTCGGCGGCCAGACCGCTCGGGGCGTAGGACAGCATGCGCAGCGCGCCGGGGTTCTCGCCGAACCCCGTGGTCTCGACCAGGGCGGCGTTCGCTGGCGTCATCAAGGGGGTCGTCGTCGTCGCGCGGCGCAGGCGCGCCAGCATCGCGGTCGTTTCACCAAGGCCCGGCATCATCACACTCGCTAGGGCCGCTATCCGGCCCGGCGTGATAATGCTGCACTGCAGCATAAGGTCCCATCACGTTTCATTGCAGGGGGCCGAAAGCGCCGTCTAGCCCGGCAGCAGCCCCAATCGCTTGCCGACGATCCGGTCCAGCGTCCGCTTGGGCAGCACCTGGCTCATCAGGAACTGGCCGGGCTGCGGGGTGACCGTGTAGCGGACCTTGGGCCTGGCCGCGGTCAGGGCGGTGTGGACCGTCTCGCCGATCCGCTCGGCGGGCAGGCCCGACTTGCCGATCGACAGCATGTAGGCGCGCAGCCGCTCCAGGGCCGGGGCGTAGACGGTGTCGGCATAGGCGGCGGTGTCGATCTCGTCGGCCTTGTCCCAGATGGGCGTGGCCACCGSGCCGGGGGCGACCACGATCACGTCGACGCCGAACGGCAGCAGTTCGCGGCGCAGGGATTCCGACAGGCCCTCCAGCCCGAACTTGCTGGTGCAGTAGGGGGCCATGAACGGGTTGGCGTTGCGGCCGCCGACCGAGCCGATGTTGACGATGCGGCCCGGTTTGCCACCGGCCGGCTTCCGGGCTCCGACCAGCGGCGCGAAGGCCTGGGTGGCGATGACCACCCCGGTCAGGTTGACCTCCAGCTGCTTGCGCCACGCGTCGATCGGCAGGTGCAGCAGCGGGCCGGCCACGGCGATTCCGGCGTTGTTGACCAGGCCCGCGAGGGGGCGGCCGCCCAGCACGGCCTCGACCTGCAGGGCCGCCTCGCGCACGGCGGCCTCGTCGGTGACGTCGAACACCAGGGGCRTCACGGCGTCGCCGAACGCCGCGACCAGCCGCTCGGCGTCGCCGGCCTTGCGCACGCTGCCGAACACGTGGAGGCCGCGCTGCGTCAGCACCTTGGCCACGGCCCAGCCGATGCCGGTGGAGACGCCGGTGACGACGACGGATTGGCGGGTCTGGCTGGTCATGTGTCGATCCCCTTGGTTACAGCCAAGATGGGATAGGTGAACGGCGTTATCCAGGGGAGTTGCCGCAAGAGCGGCGGTTCAACGAACCCGCCTCCCTTAGCTTGTCATCCCGGACGAGCCCCGGCGAAGCCGGGGTGAAGATCCGGGACCACCGGAAGCGCGGCGCTCTAGCGTCGGTCCCGGATCGGCGCGCTGCGCGCTTGTCCGGGATGACAGCCGATTTTGGATTGCGTGCGTCTAGCTCCGCACTAGCGCGAGGAAGTGCGCCGCCACCCGCGCCGCGCCGCGTCCGTCGCAGACCGCGGCCGAGGCGGCCGACAGTCGGTCGCGCAGCAGCGGGTCTTCGAGCAGGCGGGAAAGCTGGGCCGCGAAGGCCGTCTCGAAGTCGGGATCGGCGACGTCCAGGGCCAGGACGGCGTCGGCGGCGGCCAGGGTCGCGCTGGCCTCGCGCTGGTTGGCGGCCAGCACCAGCAGCAGGGTGGGCAGGGCCAGCACGCAGCGCTCCCAGCTGGTCGAGCCGCCGGCCCCGACGGCCAGGTCGGCCTGGAGG
>NZ_JBFTZS010000487.1:0-3312 GCF_056406675.1 Caulobacter sp. P1_B12_2
GAGTTCAGCTACCTGATGCGGTGGCGGCAGACGGGTCAGGACGCCATCTATCTGCAGCCCTCGACGCCTCTGGCGCCCGTCGGTGCAAACAGATCCAAGGCCGTGGGCGATGCGGTCCAGATGGACGCGACGTGGCAGGTCAGCCGCAATCTCAAGCTCCAGGGCCAACTGGTCCACCAGTCGGCCGACGACGCCGTGCGGGCCCTGGGCGGGCGCTCCGTCGACTTCGCGATGCTGATCGTTCAGACCCGGTTCTGATCGGCGTGGGCGGCGGAAAGGGTCGAGAGCTCAGCCATGATCAACTGGGCCGCCAGCCAGGCGGGCTCAGCGTCGTGGGTCACCTCTCCGCTTTCCAGCAAGCTGGCCAGCTTGGCCCTGGCCCGGCAGACCCGGCTCTTCATGGTGCCCTCGGGCACGTCGCACATCTCGGCCGCCTGGCGGTGGGAGAAGCCGCCCGCCCCGACCAGGATCGTCGCCTCGCGCTGTTCGTCGCTCAACGCGTTGAGGGCGTTGCGCAGGTCGTTGAGCATCAGGGCCTGGACCTGATCGGTTCCGACGGCCGGAATCTGGGCGCTGGCGGCGAGGTCCAACGGCGTCTCGCGCCAGACGCGGCGCCGTTGGGAATAGAAGTGGTTTCGCGCGATCTTCAGGATCCAGCCCTTGAAGTTCGTGCCCGGGGTGAATTGAGCCCGGTGCTGCCAGGCCTTCAGCAGGGCGTCCTGAGCCAGGTCGTCGCCCCGGGCCATGTCGCCGCACAAGCCGCGGGCGAACGAGCGAAGAACGGGGATGCTGGCCACGACCAGCCGCCGGAAATCGTCCTCACCAAGCGGCGCGGGACGCTCGGACGGTGACCCGAAGCTGCGCGGCTCCGCCGCGACCCGGGCCTTCGAACCGCCCCATCGGGCGGAAGTCTCGCGAAGTTTCTCGGTCGGGCTGATGTCGGTCATGAAGAACTCCAAACTCGGCGTCATGCGGCGATGGTGGGACGTTACAGCGGGGTCGAGTGCCAGGGGATGCCGGCCACGCCGGCCAGTCCGCGAAGCATGAAGGTGACGCCGAGCGCGGCCTGCAGGATGCTGAACACCCAGCCCAGCACGCTCATCGCCGGCAAGCCGACGGTGCGCATCACCGGACCGGCGAAGATCATGCCCACGATGTTCAACAGCATGATCAGGACCAGGACGACGGCGACGCCCCCCAGCCGGTTCTGATCTTCGGCGATGCTCACGAACAGCATCAAGGCGACCAGGCCCCAGGGCGTGATGATGCCGGGAATGGCCAACGGAGAGATGATGATGCCGATCGGCCGTTTGGCGGCGGGATCGGCCGGCGGTGCGGGGTCCTCGTGGCGCGCGGGCGGCGCGAGCACGCTGGACAGCACCTTCAGCGAGCCGATCAGCAGCAGGAAGCCGCCCGTGATGACCAGGGCCTCGCGCGATATGCGCCAGTTGGCGGCGAGGGCCGATCCAACCACGGCGGCGATGATCAGGATCAGCAGCGCCAGAGCCGTGCTCTTGAGCGCCAGCCCAAGCCTGGTCCTCCCGTCCAGTCCCTGGGTCAGGCCGTAGAAGCTGGGGATCAGCTTGAGCGGGCCGAGCGTCAGGAAGAAGATCGCGAAGATGAAGCTCAGATTGATTGGCGCGGCCATGATGTCCTCGGCGGATGCTGGTCGGTGGCGGACGGCGCGGCGTCAGGGTCTCGCGTGTCAGCCCGTCGGCGGCGCGCCTGGCGGCAGGGTCTTGACCATGTCGGCGATGATGGCGTTCAGGCCGTCCTGCGTGGCGTCCTTCTCGTCGACCCGCTTCTGCGATGTGGCGCGCCAAGCCAGCTTGCCGCTGGCGGCGTCGACCAGATCGAGCATCACCGCGCCTTCGGTGTAGCTGATGGACCGGATGTCGACGTCCCTCGGCGCGCCGTACATGCCCCAGCCGTAACCGCCGATGCAGCCGCGGACGCCGCAGGCCATGCCGCCGCCGGGAGGACCCATGCTGGTGGCCGAATAGTCGGTCCCGGCCCGCAGGCCGACATGGTAGGCGACCAGCAGCTTGGCCTTGGACGGATCGACCTGGCTATAGCCCTTGGCGGCCAGGTTGGTGTCGATCGCGGTCCGGATGCGCTCGCGCATGATGTCGTTATCGACACGCGGATCGCCGCTTCCGGGCTGGACGGGCGACCAGGCGTAGGTCGAGCCGGTCAACGGCGTCTGGCCGGTAAGCACCGAAACCTTTCCGCCGGGGCTTTCGCACGCCGCCAGCGGCAGGCACGCGGCGATGGCCGCGGCCAGGAGGGCTTGGGTCATGATCCTCGAAGACATCGGACGCGCTCCTGCTCACTGCGGCGCCCATGCCTTCATGCGGCGCCGTTCGAACCTTCCGCCCGGCGCGTAGTCGCCTCAATCAGGTGAAACCCTGGCCACTGGGGGTAATCCCTTGAGTTGAGCGCCACGCTGTCCGAACCAAAAGAAGAGGCCGGCGGATTTCTCCGCCAGCCTCGTCAAAACCGCCTGTGAAACCGATCAGCCGCCGCCTTGCGCTTCGGCCATCTTCGCGATCGCGTCGTCGATCGTGAAGGTGTTGGGCTTCTGCACCGGCGGGAAGTCCTTGAACGTATCGGCGAACTGCGCCGCGATGCCCCAGGCTCCGTACAGGATGTAGGCGTGGTAGAGGTACCACTCGTAGTAGCTGTTCGAGGTGATGTCGGCGAACTCGTAGGGATCGGTCCGCAGGTTGAAGATCTTCGGCAGGCGCAGCGGCGTGAAAGGCTCGGCCCAGATGCCCATGGTGCCCTTCAGCCGCTGCTCCATGAACACCACCTTCCAGTTGTCGTAGCGGACCGCGAGGATGTCGCCGTCGTCGCTGATGTAGACGAACAGCTTGCGCGGGCTCTCCTCGACCTCGCCGGTCAGGTAGGGCAACAGGTTGAAGCCGTCGATGTGGTTCTTGTAGGTCCGGCCGCAGGCGGTGACGCCCGTCTTGACCTTCTCGACGATGTCCGACTCACCGGCCGCCGCCAGGAAGGTCGGCAGCCAGTCGTGGTGCTGGATGATCGCGTTGGAGATGCTGCCCGCCTTGATCTTCCCGGGCCAGCGGACGATCTCCGGAATCCGGAAGCCGCCCTCCCAGTTCGTGTCCTTCTCGCTGCGGAACGGCGTCATGCCGCCGTCCGGCCAGCTGTTGCGGTGGGGCCCGTTGTCGGTCGAGTAGACCACGATGGTGTCCTCGGCCAGACCGAGCTCGTCGAGCAGGTTGAGCATCTGGCCGACGTTCTTGTCATGGTCGATCATGGTGTCGTGGTAGGGCGACTGCCAGCGGC
>NZ_JBFTZS010000488.1:0-3297 GCF_056406675.1 Caulobacter sp. P1_B12_2
GCTCTATATCGACTGCCTGTTTGGCGCGGGCCTGTCGCGGCCGCTGGAAGGCGAGGCCGATCGCCTGGCGCGGGTCATGCCCGGCGCGCGGATCGTGGCGGTAGACGTGCCCAGCGGAATCGTCGGCGACACCGGACGGCCTCTGGGCGAGCGGGCGCTGAAGGCGGCGCTCACCGTCACCTTCCATCGCCGCAAGCCGGCCCATGTGCTGGTCCAGGGCCGGGCCGCCTGCGGCGAGGTGGTGGTGGCCGACATCGGCTTGGATCAGACGGGGCAGGGGCGTCTGTTCGAGAACGAGCCCGGCCTGTGGGCAGAGCGTTTCCCCTGGCCGGCGGCCGACGCCCACAAGCACGCCCGAGGTCGGCTGATGGCGGTCAGCGGCGAGGCCTGGAACACCGGCGCGGCCCGGCTGGCGGCGCGGGGCGCTTTGCGTATCGGGGCCGGGGTGGTGACCGTGCTCTCGCCGCCCAACGCCCTGGCCGTCAACGCCGCGCACCTGGAAGCGGTGATGCTGGCGCCGTTCGAGAGCGAGTACGACCTGCAGACCCGCGCCGCTCAGGCGGACGCGGTGGTGATCGGGCCGGCGGCGGGCGTGGGGGAGGCGACGATGCGGCACGTCTTCGCCCTGGCCCGCAACGGCGCGGCCCTGGTCGTCGACGCCGACGCCCTGACCAGCTTCGCCGAGGATCCGGCGGTGCTGTTCTCGGCGCTGGATCGTGATGACGTGCTGACCCCGCATCCCGGCGAGTTCGAGCGGATCTTCCCCGGGCTGCTGGCCGCTTCGCCCGAGCGCATCACCGCGGCGCGGGAGGCCGCGCGGCGGGCAGGGGCGGTGGTGCTGCTGAAGGGTTCGGACACCGTGGTCGCCGCGCCCGACGGGCGGGCCGCGGTCAGCCTCAACGGCGCGCCGTGGCTAGCCACCGCCGGGGCGGGCGACGTGCTGGCCGGGTTCATCGGCGGGCTGATCGCCCAAGGCATGGAAAGCTTCGAGGCCGCCTGCGCGGGCGCTTGGATCCACGCCGAAGCGGGGGCGTCGCACGGACCCGGGTTGATCGCCGAGGATCTGCCGGACCTGGCGCCGTCGGTGCTGGCCAGGCTGTGGAAAGCTCGGACAAGCGGCTAATTGTCGTTGCGGATCAGGACAACCTGGCTGCGGACGCCGTCATCGAACAGGGTGTGGCTTATGGCCAGGGCCGCCTGGAACGTTCGCGCCTCGACGGTGTCGGTGAAGAGGACCCGGGTTCCGTGCTTGACGGTCCAACCCTTCTCATCCTCGACGACTTCTATGGTTTCCATGGCGGGCTCGCTGGACGAATTCAGACGCGAACCGTCCGAGGCCAGAACGTTTCGCATTGGAATTTCAGGAGGAGGAACACCGGCCCGGGCGTCAGTCGGGGGGGCATGGCCCGGGCCGGTGTAAATCCGGGGCGTATTGAACAACCGCGGACATCTCCATAACCGGCCGCGAGGAAAGTTGTTCCCGTTGCGCGAAGAAATAATCGAGCGTCCCGACCAGAGCGCCAGAAGCGCCCGGATCGCCTCGCGGCTTGCCAATCTCGCCAGGCATGTCTAACCCGCTCCGGCGCATCATGCGGATGTGGCGAAACTGGTAGACGCACTAGATTTAGGTTCTAGCGCCGAGAGGCGTGGAGGTTCGAGTCCTCTCATCCGCACCACTTCGCCGGACCTCTGGTCCGGCGGGGCGCACCCCTTCACCGGGCCTTCAGCCCGGCGAGGCGCACGACTTATCGGGACTTCCGTCCGATGAGTGCGTCAATGCCCTTGGATGGTCGCGAAACGCGTGACATAAGGGCGCTCTTTCGCCGCCCCGGTGACGTGGGCGGCTTTGATGTTTTGACCCCTGGGGCGGACGACGGGCGCGAGCGCCCGAAGAGCCGAGAAGCTAAGAATGTCGATGCAAATCGTTGAAAAGTCGGGCGAAGGCCTCAGCCGCGTTTATGGCGTGACGGTGCCCGCGAGTGAACTCGCCACGCGTCTCGAAGCCCGGATCGCCGAGGTCGCGCCCCAGATGAACGTCAAGGGCTTCCGCCCTGGCAAGGTGCCGACCGCGCACGTTCGCCGCCTCTACGGCAAGGCCCTGATGGGCGAAGTCATCGAAGCGACGCTGAACGAAGGCGCCCAGAAGGTGCTGGACGACAACAAGCTGCGCCCGGCGGGCCAGCCCGACCTGAAGCCCTCGTCCGACATGGACAAGGTGCTGGCCGGCGGCGAAGACCTGGCCTTCGAACTGGCCGTGGAAGTCATGCCCGACTTCGAGCCGATCGACCCCGCGTCGATCGAGCTGGTGAAGCCGGTCTACAAGATCTCGGACGCCGAAGTCGCCGAGGCCCTGGCCGACCTGGCCAAGCAGGCCCGCACCTATGAGCCTCGCAAGGGCAAGTCCCTGAAGGCCAAGGACGGCGACCAGCTGCTGATCGACTTTGTCGGCACCATCGACGGCGTGGCGTTCGACGGCGGCACCGCCGAAGGCGCTGAGCTGACCCTGGGTTCGAACCAGTTCATCCCGGGCTTCGAAGCCCAGCTGGTCGGCGCCAAGCCGGAAGACGTCGTCACCGTGAAGGTCGACTTCCCGGCCGACTACCAAGCCGCCAACCTGGCCGGCAAGGCCGCCGAGTTCGTCACCACCGTCAAGGAAGTGCGCGCCCCGGTCGACGCCGAGCCCGACGACGAGCTGGCCAAGCGCTTGGGCCTGACCGACCTGCAGGCCCTGAAGGACCTGCTGAAGTCGAACCTGGAAGGCCGCTACAGCAACTCGTCGCGCTTCAAGCTGAAGCGCGCCCTGCTGGACATCCTGGACACCAAGCACGACTTCGCCCTGCCGCCGCGCATGGTCGACGCCGAGTTCGCCGGCATCTGGCAACAGGTCCAGGCCGACAAGACCCAGGGCGGCCTGCCGCCCGAGGACGAAGGCAAGACCGAAGACCAGCTGAAGGACGAGTACAAGAAGATCGCCGAGCGCCGCGTGCGCCTGGGTCTGGTGCTCGCCGAGATCGGCCGCAAGAACGACGTGGCCGTCACCGAGCAGGAACTGGCCGACGCCATGATGCGCGAAGCCCGCCAATACGGCGCGCAAGCCCAGCAGGTGTTCGACATGTACCGCCAGCGCGCCGATCTGCAGGCCGCCCTGCGGGCCCCGATCTACGAGGACAAGGTCGTCGACCTGATCTTCGGCAAGGCCAAGATCGAGGAAAAGGAAGTCTCCAAGGAAGAGCTCCTGGAAGAAGACGACCTGCCGGAAGGCTACGGCGGCTAAGGCTCCGTTCGCCGAACGAAATC
>NZ_JBFTZS010000489.1:0-3279 GCF_056406675.1 Caulobacter sp. P1_B12_2
TCGCTGCTCAAGCCCCAAGGAGATCGAAGATGAACCGATTGATCGACACTCTCGCCGAAGGCGTGGCCGAGGCGGCCCTCGCCACCTGCGCCCTGGCCCGTCGCGTCCTGGACCTGACCGGCGCCGGAGCCTCGAAGAGGGCGCCGCACTATCCGCCGCCGAGCGCGATGATCCGGCACGCCGTTCCACCCATTGAGTGACGCGTGCCGACGCGGACAAACGCCGCGAGCCAGCGCCTACACCTTGGCCTTGCCGCCCTTCTTCACCGGCCGGGCCGGTGCGTGCCGGTCCCAGGCGTCGGCCATCGCCTGGGCAAGGGCGTCCAGGGCGTAGGGCTTGCTCAGCAGCGGCCACGGCGTCTCGTGGGCCCGCACCAGTTCCTGGCCGGTGTAGCCGGAGCTGAGCAGGATCGGCAGTTCGGGCCGCTCGCTGGCCAGGACCAGGGCCAGGTCGACCCCGCTCTTGCCGCCCGGCATGATCACGTCTGTGATCACCAGGCCCAGGGTCGGGTCGGTGCGGGCGATGGCCAGGGCTTCGTCGGCGTTGGCGGCGCGGCTGACCATGTGGCCCAGCTCGTCGATCATCGCCGCGATCAGGTCGCCCACCTCGACGTCGTCCTCGACCAGCAGCACGTGGGCGGTGGCGCGGGTGGCCGGCGGCCGGACGGCCAGCACCTCGACCGGCGAGAAGGCCTCGCGCACCGGCAGCAGCATGGCCACGGTCGTGCCGACGCCCAGCTCGGACTCGATGGTCACCTCGCCGCCGCTCTGGCGGACGAAGCCGTAGACCTGGCTCAGGCCCAGCCCGGTGCCCTTGCCGACCGGCTTGGTGGTGTAGAACGGCTCGAAGGCGCGCTCCACGGTCTCGGCGTCCATGCCCTCGCCGGTGTCGGTGACGGCCACGCGCAGATAGCGGCCGGCCGGCAGCTCGCCCTTGGGCTCGGCCAGGTCGAGGCCCTGCGAGGCGATGGTGATCTTGCCGCCGGGCGGGGTGGCGTCGCGGGCGTTGACCACCAGGTTCAACAGGGCGGCCTCGAACTGGCTGGAGTCGGTCAGGGTGGTGCGGCCGCCGGCCTTCAGGTCCAGGACCATGTCCACGCCTTCGCCGACCGCGCGGCGCAGCAGGCTCTCGCTGTCGGCGACCATCGTGTCGATCCGGCAGATCTCCGGGTTCAGCGGCTGGCGGCGGGCGAAGGCCAGCAGGTGCTGGGTCAGCTTCTCGCCGCGCCGGGCCGCCGACTGGGCCGCGTTGAGCATGCGGTCGCGCCGCTTCTCGTCGTCGGGATTGCGCTGCAGGACGTCCAGCGCGCCGATGATCACGGTCAGCAGGTTGTTGAAGTCGTGGGCGACCCCGCCGGTCAGCTGGCCGATCGCCTCCAGCTTCTGCGACTGGGTCAAGGCGGCCTGGGCGGCGTCGCGTTCCGACAGCGCCTCCTGCACCCGGTCGGCCAGCAGTTCGTTCAGGCCGGTCAGCTTGACCTCGGCGTCCTTGGCCTCGGTGACGTCGAAGGCGATGCCGATGAAGCCGATGAACTCGCCGCTCGGGCCCAGGCGCGGCTGCGAGAACGACTTGAGCCAGCGCATCTCGCCGTCGGTCCGCCGGTAGCGACCCTCCAGGCTGAAGGCCTTGCGCGAGGCCTCGCCGCCGATCTGGGCCTTCAGGATCTGGTTCAGGTCGTCGGCGTGCAGCCGCGAGCGCCAGTCCAGCACCAGGGCCTCGTCATAGGTCACGCCGGCGAAGGCGACATAGGCGTCGTTGACGAACATCCGCACGCCGTCCTCGCCGCTGATCCACATCAGCAGCGGCGCGCTGTTGGCCAGGGCGCGGAACCGCCCCTCGCTCTCGCGCAGGCTCTCCTCGGCGCGGCGGCGCTTGGTGACCTCGAAATTGACGCCCATCATCCGCACGGCCCGGCCGGTCTCGTCGCGCACCACCTCGCCGCGGCCGTGGATCCAGCGCTCGCCGTCCGGATGGTCGATCAGTCGGAATTCGACCTCGTAGAAGGGCCCTTCCAGGACCGCCTCGCGAACCTTCTCGCGGACCATGTCGCGGTCGTCGGGATGGACGGTGGCCAGCAGGGTGTCCGAATCGACCGGGCCCTCGGCGGGCATGCGCAGATTCTGGCGGGCGGTGGCCGACATCTTCATGCCGCCGTTCTGCAGGTCCCATTCCCAGGGGCCGACGCCGGCCGCGGTCTGGGTGACACGCAAATGGGCTTCGGCGTCGGTGTAGCGTTGGCGGGCCTGGGCCAGGTTGATCAGGCTGGTCCTCAGGGCCTGGGCCACGGCGGTGGTGATCGACGCCGAGACCAGGAACAGCAGGATGCCGCCGACCTGAGCCTCGTTCAGCGACTCGCCCCGGATGCCGGCCCACAGCCACCAGGTGAAGACGACGCAGGCGAGAATCGGCCCCATCGCCCAGCGCCATCCCGCATAGAGCGTGACCACGACGATGGCTGGAAAGAAGGCCTGGGTGACGCCGAACCCGTTGCCGACGCCCATCACGGCGACCCGGAAACCGGCCGCGAGCAGGATGGCCGCCAGGGTCACCAGGGCGGCGCGCGCCGGCGACGGCGGGATCCTGGAGACCAACCACGCGCTTATCGCGTCGGGCGACGCGCGCCCTCGCGCTTTTGCGTGCGGATCTTCAATCTTCATGGGTCCCCGTGCGCACATAACGGCTTGTCATGAGCATGGACACGCTTACCTAGAACACGCAACACGGGAGATTATGATGGCTGCGAACCTGAACACCGGCTTCACGACGAAACAGCGCGCCGACATCGTCGCCGGCCTCAACAAGGTTCTGGCCGACAGCTACGCCCTGTATCTGAAGACCCATGGCTACCACTGGAACGTGCGCGGGGCGAACTTCGCGGCCCTGCACGTGCTGCTGGAAGGCCAGTACACCGAGCAGTGGACGGCGCTGGACGCCATCGCCGAACGGATTCGCGCGTTGGGCGAACTGGCCCCGATGGGCTACGGCGCGTTCGGCAACCTCTCCAGCATCAAGGACGGCGACGCCGAGAAGGAGTGGGACGGCATGTTCAAGGAACTGCTGACCGACAACGAGACCGTGATCGCCACCCTGCGGGGCGCCTTCGAAGCGGCAGACGAAGCGGGCGACGAGGCCACCGCCGATCTCTACACCCAGCGCCTGGCCGCCCACGAGAAGCACGCCTGGATGATCCGCTCAACGCTCGGCGGAAAGTGATCGTTTTGGAGCACGCGTGCTCGATCTGACCGCGCCAAAATTCGTGAAGGCCGCCGGGGCGTTGAT
>NZ_JBFTZS010000490.1:0-3218 GCF_056406675.1 Caulobacter sp. P1_B12_2
GCCGTGCCGCTGGCGCCGTGCCGCTGGCGGTGTTCCAGAGCCGCATGGTCTGGTCGGCGGTGGTCATCGGGGTCAGCGTCAACTTCACCTATTACGGCGTGATCTTCGTGCTGGGCCTCTTTCTCCAGCGGTCGGCCGGCTACAGCGTGGTGCAGGCGGGCCTGGCCTTCCTGCCGCTGACGGCGACCTTCATCGTCTCCAACCTGCTGAGCGGGCGGATCGTCCACCGGTTCGGCTCGGCGCGGACCATGGCCGGCGGGGTGCTGGTGGCGGCGCTGGGCTACGCCCTGACCAGCCGCCTGTCGGCGCACAGCCCGTTCTGGGCGATGATCCCCGGCTTCCTGCTGATCCCCGGCGGCATGGGCACGGCCGTGCCGGTGATGACCAGCGCCCTGCTGGCCAGCGTCGACCGTCACTTCTCGGGCACCGCCTCGGGGGTGCTGAACGCCTGCCGCCAGGCGGCGGGCGCGACCGGGGTGGCGGTGATGGGCGCCCTGGCGGCCGGAGGACCAGAGCGGATCGCCGCCGGCCTGCGGACCTCGGGCCTGATCGCGGCGGTGGTGTTGGTCGGCGCGGCCTGGGTGGCGTGGCGCAGCGAGGGCAAGTCCGGAACCGTCGGCTAGCCGACCGCAACTGAATGAAACAGCGCCCGTTCTGGCTTCCGAAGACGGAAACGGGCTGTGTTTCGTTGGATGAGAGTCCCACGCTCCAGCGCCGCGGCTTGAAACCCCGCTCGCCATGAGGTCTGCTGCACCTTGGCCGTGATCATGGCCGGGAAGGAACACGGGGCATGGTGGATACCCGTGATCAGGGTCTCGCCCTCGAGTCGTTCGCGCCCAGTGACATGCGCGAGCGGATAGAGGCGTTCGACTGGGCGGCCACCCCGCTCGGCCCGCGCGCGACCTGGTCGCCCAGCCTGACGTTCGCTGTCGACATGATCGTCGCCAGCCGGTTTCCCAGCGCCCTGCGCTGGGGCCCCGAGCTGGTGCTGATCTATAACGACGCCTATGCGCCGATGCTGGGCGAGCGCCATCCGCGCACCCTGGGCAAGACCTTCGCGGAGGCGCCGCCGACCTCGGCCGCCGATTCCGAAGGACCCGAACGGGCGGTCCTGGCCGGAGCCAGCGGCGGCACGATCATCGAGGATCTGTTCCTGACCACGGAACAACCTGACGGCTCGGTCACCGACGGCTATTTCACCATCCGCATCAGCCCGATGCCCGACGCCGCCGCCCCGTCCGGGGTAGGCGGCGTGCTGATCGCCCTGACCGACGTCACCCGGCGGGTGAAGGCCGAGCAGGCCCTGCGCGCCAGCGAGGAGCGCTACCAACTGGCCCTGCGGGCGGCCAGCGGCGTGGGCACCTGGGACTGGGACATCGTCGACGACAAGGTCTATGCCGACGCCCGCTACGCGGTGTTCCACAATGTCGATCCCGATCGGGCCGCCGCCGGCGTCTCGTTGTCGGAATACAGCAAGGCCCTGCACCCCGAAGACTTTGCGCGGCTGCTCCAATCGGGGCGCACCCACCTGAAGACCACCGGCGATTTCGACGAGGAATACCGGCTGATCCAGGCCGACGGCTCCATCCGTTGGGTGCAGACCCGCGGCCGGGTCGAGCGCGACGTCGACGGCCGGGCCGTCCGCCATCGCGGGGTGATGGTCGACATCACCGAGCGCAAGCGCATCGAGCAGGCCCTAGAGGCCGCCGAGGCCGACCTGCGCATCGCCGTCGACGCCGCGGGCCTGGGCCGCTGGGATCACAACCCGCAGACCGGCGAGCGCTATTGGGACAAGCGCTGCCGCGAGATCTACGGCCTGCCGGACGGCATGATCGAGAACCCGCTCGACGCCTTCGAGCGCCTGGTCCACGCCGAAGACCTGCCGGCGCTGATGGAGGCTGTGCGCGCCGCCATGGACCCGGCCAGCGACAACACGATCAATCGCGAATACCGCATCCGGCGCCACGACGACGGCGTGGTGCGCTGGATCGAGACCTTCGGCCGGGCCTTCTTCCACGACGGCCAGTGCGTGCGCTTCGTGGGCGTGGTCTCCGACGTCACCGAGCGCAAGGAGGCCGAGGCCGACCAGGTGCTGCGCGAGGCGACCATGGCCCTGGCCCTGGACGCCGGCAATGTCGGCACCTGGGACTACGACGTCCGCAAGCGCCTGCTGCGCTGGTCCGAGCGCGGCTACGACATGTTCGGCATGGCGCCGGGCGCCGATGTCGGCCTGAACGACTTCTACGCCGCCATGCATCCCGACGATCGCGAATCCACGCGCCAGGCCTTGCTGGCGGCGATGAATCCCGCCATCCGCGCCGACATCGACGTCGAATACCGCACGATCGGCCGCGACGACCGCCAGGAACGCTGGATCTCGGCCAAGGGGCGCGGCTTCTTCGACGACAACGGCCGGCCGGCCCGGGTGGTCGGGGCCACCGTCGACATCACCGAACGCAAGAAGGCCGAGCTGCATCTGCGGCTGCTGGTCAACGAGCTGAATCACCGGGTGAAGAACTCGCTGGCCACGATCCAGGCCATCGCCGGCCAGACGTTCCACGCCGCCCGCTCCCTGCCTCAGGCCCAGGAGGCCTTCTCGGCCCGCATCGTCGCCCTGGCCGAGGCCCACGACCTGCTGACGCGGGAGAACTGGGAGGGGGCGGACCTGCTGGACCTGCTGGGCCGACTGGAGGTCCTGCACGGCGGGCCGGGGCGGTTCACGACCGAGGGGGGATCGGTGCGGCTGTCGCCGCGCATGGCCCTGTCGCTGTCGATGGCTCTGCACGAGCTGGCGACCAACGCGGTCAAGTACGGCGCGCTGTCGACGATGCTGGGCCATGTGCGGATCTCGTGGACCGTGATCCCGGGCGGCGCCCATCCGCGCCTGGTGCTGACCTGGGCCGAGAGCGGCGGCCCGCCGGTCTCGCCGCCGTCCAGGCGCGGCTTCGGCTCGCGGCTGATCGAACGCGGCCTGGCGGCGGAGCTGTCGGGCGTGGCGCACATCGACTTCCAGCCCGACGGGGTGGTGTGCCGGATCGAGGCGGGGCTGGACGGGTAGGGGGCGATCGTCGTCCGGCGCCTGGCTGGTCGATCAGTTCCCCCCTCATTTCAACCGTCATTCCCGCCCTTGTGGCGGGAACCCTTGGTTCAGCTGACGGTGAGACGCCTTGGCGCGCTGGCGCGCCACACAACTGCTCTTGCGGCGGACAGAGGGGTTC
>NZ_JBFTZS010000491.1:0-5920 GCF_056406675.1 Caulobacter sp. P1_B12_2
GCCGTCCTGGCCGGCGCCAACGCCCTCGCCGTGCGTGGCGCGGGCGGCGAATGGGAAATCCTCCAGTTCCTGACCGCCGAGCCGGTCTCGGGCGACGTCTGGACCCTGTCGGGCCTGCTGCGCGGCCAGGCCGGCAGCGATCCGGCCATGGGGTCGCTGAACCCAGCCGGCGCGGCGGTGGTGATGCTGGACCAGGCCCTGGTCCGCGCCGACCTGGCCCTCGCCGAACGCGGCCTGCCGCTGGTCTGGCGCGCCGCCCCGGCCGGCGGCCCGGCCTCGGGACCGTCGATGAGCCAGGCCGTCGAGACCTGGCGCGGCCTGGCCGCCCGGCCCTGGACGCCGGCCCACCTGCGCGCGCGGACGCAAGGCGGCGACGCCGTCGTGACCTGGATCCGCCGGACCCGCCTGGCCGGCGACGGCTGGGACGCCGAGGTCCCGCTGGGCGAGGAGCGCGAGGTCTATCGGGTCGAGATCCTGGACGGCGAGACCGTCGTCCGCACGGCCGAAACGACCGCGCCGGCCTTCACCTACACCGCCGCCCAGCGCGCCGCCGATTTCCCTGCTGGACCCGCCGGGGCCTTGGCTGTCAGGGTCGCCCAGGGCTCGGCGCTGTTCGGCTGGGGCGCTTCAACGCGAACCTTGCTGTGATATTAATGCAACATAACGCTTGCGCGCCGCGCCGAACGGCCTAATTGAGGCGTTCCGCCTTTTCGAACTGACGTGAGGAGCCTCCTTGGCGCGCGACCCCTATCTGGAGCTTGGCGTTTCCCGCACCGCGAGCGCGGCGGAAATCCGCAAGGCGTTCCACAAGCTCGCCAAGCAGCATCACCCCGACGCCAACAAGGGCGACAAGAAGTCGGAAGAGAAGTTCAAGCAGGTCAGCGCCGCCTTCGACATCCTGGGCGATGTCGACAAACGCAAGAAGTTCGACGCCGGTGAAATCGACGCGGACGGCCGCGAGACCATGCGCGGCGGCTTCGGCGGTGGCGGCTCGCCGTTTGGCGGCGGCGGCTTCAATCGCGGCCGGGCCGGCGGCATGGGCGGCGGCGAGGGTCCGGAGATCGACCTCAACGACCTGTTCGGCGACATCCTGGGCCGCAATCGCGGCGCGGGGGCCGGCGCGGGCGGCGGCTTCGGCGGCGGCTTCTCGCCCAAGGGCGCCGACGTGCGCGCCCGGCTCGACATCGACCTGGAAGAAGCGATCAAGGGCGGCAAGAAGCGCGTGGCCTTCTCGGACGGCCGCACCATCGACGTGACCATCCCGGCCGGCGCCCAGGAAGGCCAGACCCTGCGCCTCAAGGGCCAGGGCAGCCCGGGCCGGGGCGGGCAGGGCGACGCCCTGATCGAGCTGGCCATCAAGCCGCACCCCGTCTACCGGCCCGAAGGCGGCGCCCTGGTCATGGACCTGCCGATCACGGTTCCCGACGCGGTGCTGGGCGGCAAGGTCGAGGCCCCGACGCCCGACGGCCCGGTCACCCTGTCGATCCCCAAGGGCTCCAACAGCGGCGCCAAGCTGCGGCTGAAGGGCCGGGGCCTGGCCGACGCCAAGGGCCATCGCGGCGACCTGTTCGCCCGCTTGGTGGTGACCCTGCCGGACGCGCCGGACGCCGAGCTGGAGAAGTTCGCCGAAGCCTGGCGCGACAAGCGGCCGTACGCCCCGAAGCGCCGCTAGACGGCGTCTTCGCCCGCCAAGCTAGGGCTTAAGGTTGTAAACCCGACCCCTTCCGCTATCCTGGCGGCGTGGGGGAAGTAGCGTGATCGAGGCGGGGCTTATGTATCGGGCGGAGGCCGTCGAGGTCGTCGCGCCGCCGCTGCAGGCCGCCGCCACGTCGGTCGAGTCCGGTCCGTCGTTCGAGGCGATCGGCGTCGAGGTCGGGTCCAGAATGGCGCGCCAGGACTGGCGTGGGGCCTTGGCCGTCCTAGACACCCTGCCGCCCGAGACCGCCCACAAGCCCGACGTCCTCTTCATCCGCGCCTTCCTTCTGCGGCGCATGGGCCGGTTCTACGCGGCGGTTGACGTCTATCAACGCCTGCTGGACGGCGACGCCGGACTGCTGCGCGTGCGGCTGGAACTGGCCGACACCTTCTTCGAGCTGGGCGACGACCGCTCGGCGGAACACAATTACCGACTGGCCATGGGCGCCAACCTGCCGCCCGAGGCGGCCGCCAAGGTCGAGGCCCAGCTGAAGGCGCTCGGCGAGCGTCGGCGGTGGCGCTACACGCTGAACCTGGCGGTCGCGCCCGACAGCAACGTCAACGCCGCCACCGACGCGCGCGAGATGCAGATCTTCGGTCTGCCGTTCGAGCTGTCGGACGACGCCCGGCGCACGTCCGGCGTAAGCCTCAGCACCCAGGCGACGGCCGAGCGCAGCGTGCCGCTGAGCGGCAAGACCCGCCTGGCGATCGGCGGCTGGGGGCGCTTCACCGACAACGAAGGCGTCGTCTTCGACGACGGCGCGGTGGGGATTAGGGTCGGGCCCCAGGTGTGGGTCGGGGCCACCAAGGTGGAGCTGCGCGGCCAGGCCGAGCGCCGGTGGTTCGGCGGCCAGCCCCTGTCGACGACGACGGGCGCCGACCTGGACCTGCAGTGGGGATGGGAGCGCACCCAGAACCAGCTGTCGCTGTCGAGCCAGCATGTCGACTACGACGTCAATTCGGCGCGCGACGCCTGGATCACCGTGCTGAACGCCGAGCGCACGCGCTATGTCAGCGCGACCCGCTTCTGGCGCGTCACCGCGACGGCGGGCCGCGGGGACGCCAAGGCGGCCTCGGAATCCTTCTGGCTGGGACGGCTCTCGCTGGGGGGCTACCAGACGCTGCCGGCCGGCTGGGCGGTGTGGGCCGAACCCTCGCTGGAGCGCCGGGTTTACGACGGCCCCAGCGTGCTCAATCCCGAAGCGCGCCACGATCTGCAATGGGCCCTGGCGGTCCGGCTGATCAAGCGCGACTGGCGATATCGCGGCTTCAGCCCCTATGTCGGGCTCGAGCGGAGCCGCAACGACAGCAACATCGACCTTAATAGCTTCACTCGACTCCGCGTTGAATTCGGCGCGACTCGTACATTCTGAACGGCAGCACAGGCGAACCATCATGAGAAAGTCCCCGTTGCTTTCGACCTCGGCCCTGGTGGGCGCGATGGCGATGACCCTGGGCGCCTGCAGCAGCGGCGGCTCGGGCGGCGGCGGCGGTGGCGGCGGCGTCACGCCGCCCACGCCTCCGATCCGGACGCGCCGACGGCCACCACCTTCAGCGGCCTGACCATCGACGGCGACGAGGACATCCGSATCCGGGTYTCCAGCGGCGGCGTCACGATCGACCAGACCTTGGCGAAGGCCACCTATCAGGGCGTGGGAACCGAGGCCCTGGGCTGGGCGCCGTCGAACGCCGCGCAGCCGCCCGCCTACCACCGCGGCGTGAGCACGCGCGAATGGAAGTCGACGGCCGGGACCTTCACGCTGATGGGGCTTGAGGAGACCAGCAATCCGGCGTTCGGGGTGAACAACCCGACGCCGGACCTCACCGACTGGGTGACCCTGGCCCGCTGGACCGTGGGGACGGCGCCCGATCTCACGCGCGGCTACAGCCTGCTGGGCGACCCCGTCTCCACGACGCCGGCCACCGGCGTCGCCCGCTTCCAGGGCGAGGCGATCGGCTACCTCAACAACGAGGAATTCATCGCCCGGGCCGGGCTGGACATCGACTTCGCGGCCGCGACGGTGCGCGGCGGCGTCGAGGACCTGACCTTCCGCAATGTCGTCACGCCGGACAGCGCCCTGCCGGGCGGTCCCTCGACCCGCTACGACTTCAGCTTCGACGGCGCGCTGTCGAACGGCAAGTTCAACGCCACGACCATCACCGCAACGCGCCAGACCGGCGAGACGGGCTTCGTCCGAGGCCAGCTCTACGGCCCTTCGGGCGACCTCGAGGTCGGCGGGGTCTTCGATATTTCCTACACGGGCGGCGACAGGCTGTACGGCGGCTTCGTGGCCGGCCATCCCAGCGATCCGGGCCTGACGGGTTCGGGACCGATCACCCTGCGGCCGTCGTTCGCCAGCCTGGTGACCTCCGCCGGCTCGGGCGCCGCTTCGTACAACAGGAACGATGTCGAAGAGACCGTTCCCGGGCAAACGGAGTTCCTCCGCTACACGGCCGGCGCGTTCGCCGCGGGCGACGAGGGCTACGGGATCTACACCAACGCCGGGGCGCAGTCGGTCTCGGCGGAGTTCACCGCCGCTCAGTATACGGGCCTGTCGACCACCTTCTATCGCCGCCCGCTCGCCAATACCGATCCGATCATGGGGCCGACCTCGCGGATCATCCAGGCCAGCACCTGGACCAGCGGCGCGACCACCCTCAACAGCTACAATCTGGGTCTGCTGGTCAACGACGCCTGGATCCGTCCGGCCTATGTCCAGGCCCTGGAATACGTCAATCCCAGCCTGTCTGCCGGCGTGGCGCAGCGCGTCTACACGGCGATCGGATCGCGCACGACGACGATCCCGACCACCGGTTCGGGCCGTTACAAGGGCGAGGCGTTCGGCGTCTTCAGCGATAACGTCGCCAACAAGCTATATCGAACGGCCACGGCGACGACCTTCGACGTGCTGTTCGCCAGCAACGAGGTTCGCGGCGCGTTCAGCGACTTCAGCTTCTACGACATGAACGGCGCCCCGGTTTCGTCGGGTGTGAAGCTCGCCGGCTTCGGCTTCACCACCTCACTGACACCAACGGGCAGTTTTGAATCGACCCCGGGGAGTGTGTCGACCGTGGCGACGATCGGCGTCACGGGCTACAACGTTACGGGGCGCGTCAGGGGCGACCTGTTCGGGCCCTCGGCTTCGGAACTGGGCGGGATCTACAGCCTGAACACCCTGGACGGCACGACCGCCGCCATGGCCGGGGTGTTCGTCGCGGGCCGCAATGGGCAGCCGCCGCAGCTCGGCTTCCCCGCCTCGCAGACCTTCACCGACACCCCGGGCGCCAGCCTGTACGCCTTCGCGTCCGCGCCGCTGACCAACATCAGCATGCAGTGGAACCGCAAGAGCCCCGCGCCGAGCGACGACACGCTGGCCCTGAGGTTCACCCGCGGGGGCATAAATCAGGTCGCCAACGTCACCCTTGGCGGCGGACATGACGAAACCAGCGCGAACGGCAAGAACACCGAACTGGTCATCGACCACGTCAACGGGGGTAGCAATTTCCTGCGCGTCGTCGAGCGCGTGGCGGGCGTCGACCTGAACTATGCCAGCCTGGTCGGCTGGTACGACCAGGACGCCCTCTCGAACGCGTCGACCTATGTCGGCTTCGGCCAGCGCGCGACCAACATGCCGACCACCGGCACGGCCCAGTACAAGGGCGGGGCGTTCGCCGCCTACGATCATGCGGTCTTCACCCCCGGCGTTCCGGATCCCTCGATCCGTCACACGGTGACCAACGGCGACGCCACCATGGCCGTCAATTTCGGCGCGGGGACGCTGTCGGGGGCGACCACCGGCCTGGTGGCGCCGACAGGCGCGCCGGACCTCAACTTCACGTTCACCGGCGCGATCGCCGGCACGGAGTTCACCGCCAGCTTCGCCAACGCCGCCAACACCCTGGCGGGGCCGATGAAGGGCCTGTTCGCCGGTCCGGGCGCGGCGGAGGCCACGGCCACCTTCCAGGCGACGACCGTACCGACGGGCGACACCTACCAGGGCGGCCTGGTGATGGTGAAACAGTAGCGGGCGACCAGCCCGCCCCTTCGGCGCGAGCCGGACATTTTAGACGGCAGTACAGGCGAGCCCTTGATGAGAAAGTCCCCGTTCCTTGCGACCTCGGCCCTTGTGGGCGCGATGGCGATGGCCCTGGGCGCGTGCAGCACCGGCGGCGGCTCGGGCGGCATGTCGGGCGGCGGCGGCGGCGGTGGTAGTGGTGGTAGTGG
>NZ_JBFTZS010000492.1:0-3203 GCF_056406675.1 Caulobacter sp. P1_B12_2
CTCCAGGGCCGAGGCCTTGGCGTAGGTAATGTAGGGCATCACCCCGCCCGGGGCCTTGTAGGTGGCGCTGGCGGTGTAGGTGAACTTGTCCTTGCCGGCCTTCTGCTCGCCGGCGACCTGGTAGCTGAGCACGCCGGTGTCGTGCGAGGTGACGTCGTAGTCGTCCCACCGACCGCCGATCATCAGGTTCAGCTTCTCGGCGATCATGACGTCGGTCATGAAGAACACGCCCTTCTGCTTCCAGTCGGACTTGTTGTCGTTTTCCCAAGCCAGGCCGAGCACGCCGGCGCCCGTCTCGGTGGTGAACGGGCTGTCGATGATGTCGGTGGCCGTGGCGCCGTAGCTGATGTCACGACGGTCCAGGGCGATCACGCCGCTGTTGTAGCTTTCGCGCCGACGGCCCGAGAAGTCGCGGTACGAGGCGCCGATGAACGACTTGGCCGTGACCGCGCCGTCCGCGAACGTGTTGGCGAAGTCGTAGGTGACGCGGCCTTCCCACACCGAGCTGTCGAACCAGGCCGGATAGCCGTACGAGACGAAGCGCTTGTTCTCCTGGTCGTCATAGAAGAACTGCGCCTTGATGTTGCTGTCGGGCGACAGGCTCTTGGCCAGGTCGAAATACAGGGTGTTGGTGTCGGTCTTCGAGAAGTCGGCCGGGCTGATATAGACCGTGCGCGGCGACAGCTTCACCGTGCCCACGCCGGCGTCCAGGATGTGGGCCGCGTTGGTGTTGTAGAAGTTGTAGTACGGGATGTAGAGCGGGTTGAACGTCGGGTCGTAATAGTACGGGTTGGCGTTGTTGCCGCTGATCTCGTTCAGGGTCATCCGGCCGTTGTGGTCGCTATCGACCAGGGTCGTGTCGCGGCCGGTGGTGTAGGTCCCGTTGTCGATCAGGCTCTGGGTCAGGCGGTTCCAGCCGGGCGTCTGCACGTCGCCGTCCGAGTGGTACTTCATGCCGCCCAAAGCCGTGGTCCAGCCGTTGCCCAGGTCGAAGTCGGCCGAGAGCTCACCGGTCTGGCGACGCGGATAGATGCCCTTGTAGAAGCTGTGGCTGTCCTCGACCTCGCCATAGGCGTAGACGCCGCCGGTGACGGGTCCGAAGTTCACCGGCAGGCCCAGTTGGGCGGTGGCGTTCTTCTTGTTGTACGAGCCGTAGGTGGCCGTGACCTCGCCGGTCGGCTCCGACAGATAGCCGCCCTCGTTTTTGCCCGACTTCGGAATGAAGTTGAGCATGCCGCCCACCTTGCCCGAGCCGTAGATCGGGGTCGGCGGACCGCGCACGATCTGGATCTGGTCGGCCGCGCCGATCGGGGTGGAATAGGTGCCGCGGTTCTCGATGCGCTTGAAGCCGCGGAAGTAGTTCTCGGCCAGGGTGCCGCGAATGTTCAGCGCCCCGGGCACGCCGTAGAAGCTGGCGGTGTAGGTGCCGGGCGACACAGCGGTCAGGCCGTCGATGGTCTCGATGCCATAGCGCTGCAGGGTGGTGTCGCTGACGAAGCTGGCCGAGCGCGGCGTCTCCAGCAGCGGTTTGTCGATGCCGAACACCGTGTTGTTGGGTCGGGTCTCGATCAGACCCGCCTTGTCACGCGCCTTGACCACGATCTCGTCGACGGCGGTCGAAGCGTCGGCCGGATCCGCGGCCGTGTCGGCGGCGAAAGCGTGACCAGGCGACGCGGCGATGGACAGAGCGAGCAGAACAGCGACGGAAGATCCCGCCATCAAAAGCCGTTGGTTCGACATGGACGTCCTCGTTCGAGGTCGTCGCGCCCATCACCCGCGGTGATTATCCCCAGGACGACGCCTCTTGAGAACCAGCATCACCCAACCGCCGCCGTCCGGTGGGATCGACATCTGACATTTTGAACGAAATGTCGTCACCGCTCGCTTCTTGCTCAGTCCCCAGCCCTTTCCGCACGGCGAAGGTCAAGAAACTTGATCCACCGCGCACAAGGACCCGCCAGAAGCGTTGCGACTTGACCCGGCGTATCGGCGGGCGGCGACGGGGCTAGGCCGTGGCCCGCGCCGCCAGCACAGCTTCGCGCGAGACCCCGCCCTGCGCCTTCCGCTCGCTGTAGCGATCGACGAGGTGATCGGCGCGGTCGCGAGTCAGCAGCGTGAACTTCACCAACTCCWCCATCACGTCGACCACGCGGTCATAATAGGCCGACGGACGCATGCGCCCCGCCTCGTCGAACTCCTTGTAGGCCATGGCCACCGAGGACTGGTTGGGGATGGTGATCATCCGCATCCAGCGCCCCAGCAGGCGCAAGGTGTTGACGGCGTTGAACGACTGCGAGCCGCCGCTGACCTGCATCACCGCCAGGGTCCTGCCCTGGGTCGGCCGCACGCTGCCGATCTCCAGCGGAATCCAGTCGATCTGGGCCTTCATCACGCCCGTGATCGCCCCGTGACGCTCGGGGCTGCACCAGACCTGCCCCTCGGACCATTGCGACAGCGCCCGCAGTTCCTGGACCTTCGGATGGTCGGAGCCGGTGGCGTCCGGCAACGGCAGCTCGCGGGGATCGAAGATCCGCGTCTCGCACCCCATCGAACTCAGCAAACGGGCCGCCTCCTCCGTCAGCAACCGGCTGAACGAGCGTTCCCGCAGCGAACCATAGAGCAGCAGGATGCGCGGCGGATGAGTCGAAGGCTTCGCGACCTCCAGGCCCTCCACCGTCGGCGGAGCAAGGAACTGGGCGTCCAGGGCAGGCAGTTCGGTCATCGGGCGGTCATCCTCGAAAGCGTCTTCACCTCGTCACACATTTCCATCATATTGGAAATATGGAATTGAAAGCCGCCGCCGCCAACCTCTCCGCCTTGGGTCACGAGGGTCGCCTGGCGATCTTCCGCCTGCTGGTCCAGGCGGGACCGCAAGGCGTGGCGGCCGGCGAGATCGCCCGCCGCCTGGGCATGATCCCCAACAGCCTGTCGGCCAATCTGAACGTCCTGTCGCACGCCGGCCTGATCGGCTCACGTCGCGAGGGGCGCTCGATCATCTACGCCGCCGACTACGGCGCCATGAGCGGCCTGCTCGGCTTCCTGATGCAGGATTGCTGCGGCGGCGCGCCGGAGATCTGCGCGCCGCTGGAGGGCCTGATCGCCCGCGCGGCCTGCTGCGACTCCCCGACCGCCTCGTGACCGCCGCCTTCGATCTCAAACGCCGCCTGGCCGCCGAAGCCCTGGGCTCGGCTCTGCTGCTGGCC
>NZ_JBFTZS010000493.1:0-3194 GCF_056406675.1 Caulobacter sp. P1_B12_2
CTCCGCCCCCTATGGGGGCGGACAGACCGCGAAGCGGTCAGGTGGGGGCAAGTGCGTGAGCCACTGATCCTACCTTGTCGCTTCCGGGGTATCGCCCTACCTCAGAACCCAAACAGGGAGTCGCCAGATGCGTCCGTGGATCTCCAGCCTCGCCATAGCCGCCAGCCTGGCCTTGGCCGCTCCCGGCCTCGCCGCCCCGCCCCAGTCTCCAGCCATCGCGGTCGCCCCCGACGCCGCCCTGGCCGCCCGGCTCGACAAGGTGGTCGACGCGGCCGTCGCCGAACAGCGCCTGGTCGGAACCGTCGTCCTGGTCGCCCGTGACGGCAGGATCGTCTACCGCCGCGCGGCGGGCCTGGCCGATCGCGAGGCGAACCGCCCGATGCGCGAGGACGCGGTCTTCCGCTTCTCCTCGGTCACCAAACCCTTCRTCAGCGCCGCCGTCATGAAGCTGGTCGAGGACGGCAAGCTGAACCTCGACGATCCGGTCACAAAGTGGCTGCCGAACTTCAAGCCCAGGCTGGCCGACGGGACCACGCCGGTCATCACCCTGCGCCAGCTGCTGAACCACACCAGCGGCCTGACCTATGGCCTGGCCGAAAAGCCGTCGCATCCGTACCACCAGCTGGGGGTCTCGGACGGCATCGACCAGTCGGGCATCACCCTGGACGAGAATCTGCGCCGCCTGAACCAGGCGCCCCTGGCCTTCCCGCCCGGCTCGGCCTGGCGCTATTCGCTGGCCATCGACGTGCTGGGTTCGGTCGTCGAAAAGGCGACCGGTAGGTCCCTGCCCCAGGTCGTCGCCGAGACTGTCACCCGGCCGCTGGGCCTGGCCGACGCCGGCTTCGTGGCCCAAGACCCGGCCCGCCTGACGGCGGCCTATTTCAACGCCGAGCCCGCGCCCAAGCGCATGACCGACAACCTGGACGTCCCGATCGGCCCGACCGCCGTCCGCTTCGCGCCCAGCCGCGCCGCCGACAAGACCGCCTTCCCGTCCGGCGGCGCGGGCATGGTCGGTACGGCCGATGACGTGCTGGTCCTGCTGGAGACCCTGCGCAAGGGCGGCGCGCCGATCCTCAAGACCGCCACGGTCGCCGAGATGATGAAGGACCAGGTCGGCGTGCAGGCGGCGACGCAGGGGCCCGGCTGGGGCTTCGGCTATGGCTGGGCGGTGCTGGACGATCCCGCCGTCGCCAAGACCCCGCAGGCCGCCGGCACGATCGCCTGGGGCGGCGTCTACGGCCACAACTGGTTCGTGGACTCTCGGAACCGCCTGACCGTGGTGATCATGACCAACACCGCGTTCGAGGGCATGAACGGCTCCTTCACGACCCAGGTGCGCGACGCTGTCTACGGGCGGTAAGGGTCAGGCGCGACACGCTTTCGCCGGGGGCTGATCGCGCGTATCGTGCGAGTGTTGCGACGCCGCCGCGCCGGCAACATGGCCGTCGGCCGTAATGACCCTCGGCCTCGCGGAGAGGTCCAGATGAAAACGTTTCTGACAAGGCTCGCTTCCGTCGGCTTGTTGACGGTTTCCCTGCTGGCGGCGCCGTCGCTGGCCGAGGCCCAGTCGCGCGGCGGCCGAGGCGGCGGGGGCGGCCATGGCGGTGGCCACCACGGCGGAGGCGGTGGCGGCCACGGCGGCGGATATCATGGCGGCGGTTACCACGGTGGCGGCGGCTATCATGGCGGCGGCTATGGCCACGGGCATGGCGGTTACGGCTACGGCTACGGTTACGGCGGCTATTGGGGAGGCTACGGCTACCTCGGCGGCGTCGGGCTCGGCCTGGCGCTCGGATCGGCCTATTCCTATCCGTACTGGTACGGCGGCTACCCCGCCTACTACGGCTATCCGAGTTACTACGCCGCCCCGACCGTGGTCATCGAGCGTTCCGAGACCGTCTATGACGATCGCGACGACGCCCCGCCCCCGGCCTATGGCGACGCGCCGCCCGCGCAAGACGACCCCTCGGCCGCCTGCGGCTCTTGGTCATGGGACGCGCCCAACCGCCAGTACCACTGGATGCCGTGCTCGCCCTCGGCTCCGCCTCCGTCGCCGGCGCAGGCTCCGACTCCGTCCTGGCGACCCACGCCATGATCCGGGGCCGCTGAGCGAACCGCGTTCGGCCCTCGACCCATTTTGACCGCATCAGCGTCCAGCCGGCGCCCCAAAGTCGCGTCAGCCTAACGGAACGTCGGGGGACGTTTCGACAGATGGGATTTTGCATGCGTTCATTTCTGACCCTCGGCGCCGCCACGATCGCGCTCGCCATCGCCGCCCCCGCCCTGGCCCAGACCACCGCCCCGGCGGCGCCCGCCCAAGATCCGGCCGCCAGCGCCGCGACCGCCCCAGCGCCAGCTCCAGCGGCCGCCGCGCCCGTAGCGGCCGGCCAGCCGGTCAAGGACAACTCCGGCGCGGTCATCGGCTCGGTCGCCGAGGTCAAGCCCGACGCCGCCGGCAAGTCGATGGCCACCATCAAGATGGACGACAAGACCTTCGCCGTGGACGTCGCCAACCTGGCCGTCCGCGACGGCGCCACCCTGATCAACGCCAGCAAGGCCGAGATCGAAGGGATGCTGGGCGGCGCGAAGAAGTAGGCCCCGCGAGCGCGCGCACCCGCCAGCCTCGTCCTCGACCAAGAGCTTAGAGCGAGTGCGCGCCGGCCGGCCTTTTCGGTTGCAACGAGAGGGCGCGCCACATCACATGCAAGCTTAACTGGTAGGCGGCCGCCCGGGGCGCCCGGTCGGGAATGCTTTCATGGTCCAACGTGTCGTCGCCACGAGCCTGGCGCTGCTTCTGGCGCTGAGCGTCGGATCTCCAAGCCTGGCCAAGCAGGGCTTGCGCCCGCATCCTTCGCGCGAAGGCGGCCTGGCGGCGGCGATCGCCTCGGGTCGGCCGTTCTTCACCACGGACCAGCCCAACGACGCCGTCAGCTTCCGCGAGAAGGAGGGCCAGCCGCCGCAGACGATGTCGACGGACGCCTTCGCGACCCTCGTCCAGAACCGTTTCAGCGGCCGCACGATCGTGACTGGCGACGCTCAGCACGGTTGGCAGGTCGAATACACCAGTCCCGAGGGCCAAGCCTTTCTCTGGTATCCAGGCAATGAGCGGCTGGCGGTCGGTCGTTGGCGCGTGAACACCAGCAGCCGGGAAATTGCCGGAAAGACCTATCGAACGGCCGAGGTCTGCTTCAGCT
>NZ_JBFTZS010000494.1:0-3186 GCF_056406675.1 Caulobacter sp. P1_B12_2
ATGTAGCGCAGCAGCCGGCTGGTGGTGGTGACGAAGCAGTCGCCGGCCGCCTGGCGCGCCGACAGGTGGCGCAAGGTGGCCATGGACGGCTCGTCCAGATAGGGCGGCACGGCGGCGTCGAAGCTGCCGTCGGGATGCTTACGGGCCACGCCCAGGTGCTGGTAGTAGATCGTCGAGGCGCCGGCCTCGATCAGGCGGTCCAGGTCCGGAATGGTGATCTGTTCGGCGAAGGACTCGGCGTTGGGCGCGGCCTTGCCGACCAGGCCGCGATAGCGGCGGAACAGCTTGAGCGGCGTGCCGTCCCGGGCGACGGCGTCATAGAGCGGCGACGCCGGATCGGCGGCATCGGGCACGATGCCGTCGTCGACCCAGGCGTAACGGAACCCCATGCCCCTCAGCAGGTCCAGGTGATAGGCCGCCGAGGCGGGATCGTCGCCGCCCTGGTAGTTGATCAGCGCCTGGTGGCCGAGGTTCTGGTAGTTCTGGTTGGAGCCGTGGTTGGTGAAGAGCGGAAACTTCAGGCCGCGGCGCGTGAACAATTCGGCGGCGCGCTCGGCGTGTCGCCGCGTGAAGCCGCCCAGGTCGAAATCGCCGTAGGCGTGGATGGTGTCGATATAGCCGGCCTGGGCCAGATCCAGCAGCCAGGGCGCCTCGGGCGTCATGACCTCGCTGTCGCCCACGAACACGCCCGCCGACGAGTGGCAGGTGGCGTGCATGGCGTAGATGAACAGGCTGTGGGCCGACTCCAGCGCCAGGCCGGCCGGGTCGTTGAGCATGGCGTAGACGTCGCGCACCGCGCGGGGCGTCATGAACTCGGCGTCGTTGCTCAGGGCGACCGCCGCCTTGAACGGATACGGAAAGCGGCTGATCCGAAGATCGCTCATGACAGCATTCCGTGAATGGCGGCGGGGGTTCGCAGGAACGGCTGGATGTCGAAGGTGTCACGCTCGCCGGTGTAGAGGGCGGCCAGGCCGGCCGCGACCGCGTCGGGGCTGTGCCAGCGACGGGCGAAGGCCGCCGATCGCCGGGACAGGTCGGGCCATTGCGGGCGACGCGCGATCAGGGCTTCGAGTTCCGCTTCCAGGGTCTGAGGTGTCGCGGAAATAATGGGCATTTCCTGGCGCATCGACGCAGGTAGAGATTGCAGGTCGTCCGGGTCGAGATAGCAAAGCGTGGGCTTGCCCAGCGCCAGGGTCTCTACGGCAAATCCCCCATACCACCCCACCCGAAGCTGGTCGATGACGATATCGGCGTTCGCGTAACGCTGTAACGCCTCGGCGTGGGTGACGCCCTCGACGAGGTCGAGAACGACGTCGTGGCGGGCCGCCAGGCGCTCGACGGCCTCGATCACGTGCCGGGTGCCCTTGATCGAGCGGTCGGACGGCGCGTGGGCGATGCGGATGGTCCCCTCCAGCCGCGGCGGGCGGGGCTCCAGCCGATCGACGTCGACGCTGGCGTAGGGCACGAACTGGCCGCGCGGCCAGAAATGGCGCAGGTCGGGATTGAGGATGAAGACCTGGTCGAACAGGCCGAACACCCGCTGGGCCAGGCCGCGCCGTTCGGCGTCATGGGTGCGGACGCAGGCCTCGAAGGCGGAGCAGGCGTCCGGCGCGCAGGCGGTGGGCCGGCCGGTCGCCAGCGCGCGGGCATGGGTCGGAGCGGCCTGGCGGATTTCGCAGCCCTGCAGGGTCATGAAGACCTTCCGGCCGAGGCGGCGGGCCATGCGCACCTCGTCGAAGGCGCGGCGGGCCAGTTGGGGCGCGTCCTCGAACGACAGAAGCGAACGGCCGAAATAGAGGTGGACGACGTCGAAGCGGACGGCGGCGCCATAGCCGAACAGCACCCGGCGCAGGACCCCGGCCCCGCCGGCGTCCTCGGCCGCCAGCACCTTGTCGACCGAGAATCCGTAGCGCGGCGGCAGGCTCGAGACGCACCAGCTCTCCAGGCCCAGGCGGCGTTCCGCCCGCGACAGGTTCCAGGGCTGATTTCCGATGTTCACCGGGGCGTGGAGCACGCGCATTGGGGTCAGGCCCGGCTTGACGTCGGCAGGGCTTCCGCGGCGGTTYGCAGGATCTGGCGGATGCGGTCGGCCGACTGGCGCCGGGTGGTCCAGGCCTGGGCGGCGGCGCCGATCCCCGCGGCGTCGCGCGGATCGTCCAGCACGCGGGCCATGGCGTCGGYGATCTCGTCCGGCGACGCGGCCCCCAGCATCGGGATGCGTTCCTCGAAGAAGGCCAGTTCGGCCTCGGGGTTTGGGCGAGTGATCACCCGCCGTCCCAGGGCCAGGGCCTCGCACGCGACCCCGCCGATGGCCGGGATGACGAACTGGTCGAGCACGGCGTCGGCGTCCATGTAGGCCTGCCACAGCCTGGTCTGCGGCATGGGGTCGACCCACGCGTAGTGGGCCTCGACGCCCAGCTCACGGATCAGGGCGCGCGTGGCCTCCAGGTCCGGACCCCAGGCGACGGCCTGGATCACGAAGTCGGTCCGCCCCGCGGCGACCAGCTGGGCCACGGCCCGGACGACCTGGTCATTGCCCTTGGATTCGCCCGTGACGTCGGTCGCCCAGAGATGGCGCGAGGGCGCCAGGAACCGCACGGGCCCGGAGGTGGCGTCCGGCTCGCGCCGATGGCCGCGGGCGAACGCCATCAGCGGCCGCTCGTCGAAACCATGGGGAATATAGATGCGCCGGTCGGGACGGATGTCGATCCGGCGCTCGGCGGTCACGTAGTCCATGTTGGTGATGAACACGCCTGGGCAGGCCTGGTAGGCGTCCCGAGTCAGGCGGCCGACCACGTGATCCTCGAACGGCAGATGGCGGATCGTCCCGTGCTCGAAGGCGAGATAGGGAATTCCGGCCAGATGGCCCAGCAGCGGCGTCTGGCCGTAGAGGATCACGGTGTCGTAGTGCTGGAACAGGCTGGCCCAGCCCGGCACGACGCTGGCGAACACGGCGACGTCCTCGGCCGAGGATCCCGGCGCCGCGTTCCGGGGCGGGGGCGGCGGGCTCGCGTCGAATTCGAACAGCAGGCCCTGGGCGTCGCCATTGGCTCGGGCGGCGGCCAGGTCGGCGTCGAAGGCCGCGTCGCGGCCCGCGAAGGCGTCCAGATAGGCCTTGGTGAACGGCGGCGTCAGGCCGTCGGCGACCTGGCGGTCATAGGTCTGGGCGACCGCGTCCCGAAACGC
>NZ_JBFTZS010000495.1:0-3179 GCF_056406675.1 Caulobacter sp. P1_B12_2
GCCACCGCCCCCACGTCACCTATCGCCGCCAGGGCGACCAGCACCTGCTGATCGAGTACGGCCCCATCGTGCTGGACCTGGAACTGCGCCTGCGCATCCACGCCCTGCACTTGGACCTGCAGGCCCTGGCGTTGCCCGGCGTCATCGACCTGACCCCCGGCATCCGCTCGCTGCAGGTGCATTATGACAGCCGCCGCCTGACCCAGGCCGACCTGCTGGCCGCCCTGACCGCCGCCGAGGAGCGACTGGGCGGGCTGGACGATTTCGAGATCCCGTCACGGGTCGTGCACCTGCCGCTGAGCTGGAAGGATCCCGCGATCTACCAGACCATCGACAAATACATGCAGGCCGTTCGCGACGATGCGCCGTGGTGCCCCGACAACATCGAGTTCATCCGCCGGGTCAACGGGCTTGAGAGTATCGACGACGTTCAGAAGATCGTCTTCGACGCCCGCTACCTGGTGATGGGCCTGGGCGACGTCTATCTGGGCGCGCCGGTCGCCACCCCGGTCGACCCGCGCCACCGGCTGGTGACCACCAAGTACAACCCGGCCCGCACCTGGACCCCGCCCAATGTGGTCGGCATCGGCGGGGCCTATATGTGCATCTACGGCATGGAGGGACCGGGCGGCTATCAGCTGTTCGGGCGGACCATCCAAGTGTGGAACACCTGGCGCCAGACCGACGCCTTCGTCGACGGCAAACCTTGGCTGCTGCGGTTCTTCGACCAGATCCGCTTCTTCCCGGTCAGCGCCGACGAGCTGGTCGAGTGGCGCCGCGACTTCCCGCTGGGCCGGCGCCAGATCCGGATCGAGGAAGAGACCTTCCGGCTCTCCGACTATCGCAAGATGCTGGTCGAGAACGCCGACAGCATCGCCAGCTTCCAGGCCACGCGCCAGGCCGCCTTCGACGTCGAGCGCGCCGACTGGGAGGCCAGGGGCGAGTTCGCGCGGGTCGAGGCCCTGTCCGGCGTCGTYGACGATGCGAGCGACGCGGCGGCCATCGTGGTTCCCGACGGCAGCGACGTGGTCGAAGCGCCTCTGGGCGGCAATGTCTGGAAGGTGCTGGTCGAGCCCGGCGAACGGGTCGAGGCCGGGGCGGTGATCGCGGTGATCGAGGCCATGAAGGCCGAATGCGACGTCAACAGCCCCGTCGCGGGGGTGGTCACCGCCGTCTACGCCCAACCGGCCCAGCCCATCGCCGCCGGCGCGCCGATCGTGGCCATCGCTCCCGACTTGCCTGTTCTTGGGGAGGCGGCGGCATGAGCGACTTCGAACGTCTGTCGGTCACCGCCATCGCCGACGCCGTCAACCGCGGGGCCAGCGCGGTCGGGGTGGCGCAAGCCGCGCTAGACGACGTGGCCGCCTACGATCTGATCCAGCCCCAGGCGTGGATTCTGCGCGTACCGGCGGACGCCGTCCTGGCCCAGGCCCGTGCGGTCGACGCCCGGATCGCGGCCGGCGAGACCCTGCCCCTGGCCGGCGTGCCGTTCGCGGTGAAGGACAATATCGACGTAGGCGACCTGCCGACCAGCGCCGCCTGCCCCGCCTTCGCCTACACGCCCGAGCGCTCGGCGACCGTCGTCGAGCGGCTGGTCGAGGCCGGCGCCGTCCTGATCGGCAAGACCAATCTCGACCAGTTCGCTACCGGTCTGGTCGGGGTCCGCAGTCCCTATGGCGCGCCGCTGTGCGTGTTCGATCAGGCCTATGTCAGCGGCGGCTCCAGCTCTGGCTCGGCGGTCGCCGTGGCGGCGGGCCTGGTGGCCTTCGCCCTGGGCACCGACACAGCCGGGTCCGGCCGCGTGCCGGCGGCCTTCAACCACTTGGTCGGCCTCAAGCCGTCCAAGGGCCGCTGGAGCACGCGGGGCCTGGTTCCCGCCTGCCGCTCGCTGGACTGCATCAGCGTCTTCGCCGCTGACCTGGCCGGCGCGGCGTTGGTGGACGAGGTGCTAACCGGCTTCGACGCCGAGGACGACTATTCGCGCGCCGCGCCGGTCTCGCCGCCGACCGTCCCGCCAACCACTACAATGGGCGCCTTCCGCTTCGGCGTGCCCCGCCCCGACCAGCGCCTGTTCRTGGGGGACGAGCAGTCGGCCACGCTCTACGCCGCCGCCATCGCGCGCATGACGGCCGCCGGCGGAACGCCCGTCGAGATCGACATCGCCCCGCTGCTGGACTGCGCCAAGCTGCTCTACAGCGGCCCCTGGGTGGCCGAGCGCACCGCCGCCGTCGAGGACCTGTTGCGCGACAGCCCCGGCGTGATCCACCCGACCGTGCGCGCCATCGTCCAGGGCGGCGTCGCGGTCACCGGTGTCGAAACCTTCAAGGGCCTCTATGCTCTGGAGGCCTATCGCCGCGCCGTCGAACCGATCTGGGACGCCGTCGACGTGATGCTGCTGCCCACGGCCCCGACCATCTATCGCCTGAAAGAGGTGCTGGCCGAGCCGATCGCGCTGAACGCCAATCTCGGCCTCTACACCAACTTCGTGAACCTGCTCGACATGAGCGCCCTCGCTGTCCCAGCCGGCTTCCGCGAGAACGGCACGGGCTTCGGCGTCACCCTGATCGGGCCGGCCTTCGCCGACCGCGCGCTGCTGGCCCTGGCCGAGCGCTACCTGGAGACCTTTCCCATGGCCGACACCCCGCCCCTCGACCTGACGCCCCGTAGGCCCGGCGTGAAGCTGGCCGTGGTCGGCGCGCATCTCGCCGGCATGCCGTTGCACTGGCAACTGACCTCGCGCGAGGCCCGCCTGGTCAGCGCGACCAAGACCGCGCCGGCCTACAAGCTCTACGCCATGGCCGAGACGACCCCGCCGAAGCCGGCCCTGATCCATGTCGGAGAGGGCGGATCGTCGATCCTGGTCGAGGTCTACGAGCTGGACTTCGAGGCCTTCGGCAGTTTCACGGCCGAGGTCCCCGCCCCGCTGGCCATCGGCACGGTGACCCTGGAGGACGGGACGTCGGTGAAAGGCTTCGTCGCCGAGCCGCGAGCGTTGAACGGGGCGACGGACATCACGGCGCTGGGCGGCTGGCGGGCCTATATCGCGTCGCTGGCTTAGCGCGCCCAAGGCCCTCCCCCAATGGGGGAGGCGATCGCGCAGCGATCGGTGGGGGAGACTTGGGATCGTAGATCCAGGACGAGGCCGCCGATCACTCCCCCTCTGTCGCCCTTTGGACGAC